>DATISA010000095.1:0-21060 GCA_035469245.1 Gemmatimonadaceae bacterium | reverse complement strand
GTTGAACCACTTCACGGTGCCGGTGGTACGTGCCATTTCGAAACTCCTAAAATGTTGCTGTGTCGTCGGAGTACCGGAACGCTCCGTACCAACCGACCCACAGTGTTCGTGAACTCCCTCACGACGGGTACGTTCCGACGGTCTGCCTCGACCGCCAGCGACTCGAAACAAAGAAGGGCCCTCGCGAATGCGAAAGCCCCATTTTCGTCCCGGAACGTGTTCGCGCAAATCCTGCGTGTGTCGCTGCTCGAAAATATGGGTCAGGCGCAAATTGCGCAATAGTAAGGTCTTGACGGGACCCGAGCCGGAGGCGGAGGTCAACCGGCGGGCTGGCCCTGGACCGGCCCGTTCGGCAGCGTTGGGGTGGTCACGCACAGCGCCTGTGTCGGCGACGGTCAGGCTTTGGGCCGGGCGGGGGGGCGGGGGCCGGGGGGCATACGTCATGACCGGCAGCGGGAGTGCGCTTCACGTACCGGCGAGCCGCCGAGGGAGGTAGGGAGGTCCGATGTCACGAGCCTTCGTGAACGAAGACGCGGGTGCCGGTGGGCCAAAAAAGCGCTACGTGCTGCCAGCCCGCGACGATCCGACGTACGACGCGGTCGCCGCCGAGGTACTGCTCGAGGCGGCGCGCGAAGGGGACACCGCGAGCGCCGAGCAGGCCACCGGCTACTACTGGGGCGAGCCGGCGCTCCGCGAGCACGTCCGCCTGATCCTCGCGCGTGCCGAGCGAGAGGGGGACGATCGGCTGGAGCAGCTCGCGCGGCGTTTTCTGCGCTGAGCCGCGCATCGATCCGCTGCGAAGCACGTAGGGTCGCGCTAGCATTCGCTGGTGCGGCCGGCCGATGCGCCGGTCGCTCTCACCGATCGCCGGGAGATTCGCTCTGACGCACGTCCAACAGCCTGCCGGCTTCGACTTCGAGCGCGCCAAACGACAGGTCGAGCGAACTGTCGGCCTGACCAACTACCTCGTCGGCCTCACGCTCACGGTGGGAGGACTGCTGCTCGCGATCCATTGGCGGCTGCGATATGGCGGCTTCGGCGGGCTCCGCGCCTTCTATCTATGCACTGGCTGGGCATTCGGGACGCTGGAGCTGCTCGCCGGCGCGGCGATGCTGCGCCGGTGGGCGGTGCGGTGGGTGCTGCAGATGCTGCCGCTCATCGTGCCCGTGATCGCGTATCAGTATTTCATACTGCACTTCATCTTCCACCGAGTGTGAGCGCGCGCTGGGTCACGACCCTCGTGCTCGGCGCGATCATGTTCGCGATCGGCCTGTTCGTCGCGGTTCGGCCTCTGTTCACGCACAACAGCGTAATGTTGGGCGCGCGTTGGCTCGACCTCGTGTTCGCGGCGGTGTTCATGCTGCGCGGCGTGATCAACGTGCGAACGGCGCTGCGGCATCGCGAAGCTACTTAGCCGCGCGTCCTCCTGCACGCGTGGGCACTGTTTTCGCTCCGTCGCACAACGTGGGGGAAGGGAGGCGCAACACTGCCGGGCTTACATCGCGGGCGACGATGGAACGGATCACGATCACGACGTTGGGAGAGTTCATCGATCGCGTGACGCCGCCGGGGCCGGATCGCGTGACCGGGCGTCGGCGCGACACCGGTGTGTATCGTGGCGCCTCCGACGCTGATGCGCCGCTCCTCACGACGCTGGATCGCCTGGGCGGAGCGAATCCGCCACACACCAAGGCCGATCTCGAGGAGCACGTCCTGCGGAACTACATCCGCTACTCACGGCCGCATGTGCGCTCCACGGCGACCAACGACTGGGAAGAATTGTTTTCGGCGCAGCATCACGGCGTGCCGACGCGTCTCCTCGACTGGACGTACTCGCCGCTCGTTGCGGCGTTTTTCGCGACCCGACCGTGCGACGGCGAAGAGCATGCGCGGGCAGTGTGGCGGTTGGACTGGCAAGCGTTACATCGCGCGTTTCGTTTTCCGGCGCTCGCCTTGCTGCCGCGCGATCTCGACACCCTGTTCGAGCCCGGCGGTCACGTGTCGCCGTGGCAGCTGTTCACTCGGGAACGGGAGGCCAAACCGTTTGCCTGCCTGGTCGAACCACCATCGCTCGACGCGCGGATCGCCGCGCAAGCCGCGGTGTTCACGATCTGCTCGGACAAGTGGCATTCGTTCGATGCGTTTCTCCGTGCGCACGAGCTGGAAGGCGCGTTGACGAAGTTCGTGATCGATGCGCCGTGCGTCGGGCAGATCCGGGATCAACTCGACCTGGTGGGTGTCGACGAACGGCGGCTGTTCCCGGACCTCGACGGCGTCGCGGCGGCGATTCGTCGGTACTATGCGTGATGTGGCTACGGTTGGTGGCGTGCGCGAGGCGACGACAACTGCAACTGCAAATGCCCAACGCCGAGGAGCAAAGGGCACAGAGGTCGCAGAGGTGTTCCGAGCGCTGCGATGACGATGCGCAATAGGCCTTCGCGCCCATCGGCATTCCTCTGCGACCCTCCGTTTCCTCTGCGTCTCTGCGTTGAGCAGTCGTCGTTGACTTTGCCGTTGCACCTGCAATTGCCGTTGCCGTTGCAGGCGGCTGCAATCCGAACATCGTCCTGGCGCGCGACGACGATGTAGATTTTCGGCCGACTTCACTCGTCATGCATGGTGTTCTTTAAGCGAAAAGAGAAAGCGCCGGCTGAGGCGGAGCGGCTCGATTGGAGGCTGCTCGAGCGTGGGGCGGTGGCGTTGTACCACAAATCATCCATCCTATCAGCGGACCTCGGCTGGTTCCGGCACCAGCGGTACGTCATCCACGAGCTCGATGCCGGCGGCTGGTCGAGCGCCGACACCTTTCACGTCGACGCGCAACGTGTGTTGCGCTTTCCGGCGTACTACGCGCGCAACCTGGCGTCGTGGATCGACTGCCTGGCCGAGATCGACGTGCCCGACGAGAGCGGCGTGGTGCTGGCGTTTCGTCGCTACGATGCCTTCGCCAAGGCGCAGCCGCATTTGGCGCAAACGGTGCTCGACAGCATCGAGTCCACGTCGCGACGGTTTCTCCTCACCGGGCGCCGGCTGCTCGCGCTGGTCCAGTCGGACGATCCGCGAATCCGCTTCGAGCGGGTGGGAGCGATGCCGGTCACGTGGAATCCGCGCGAGTGGATCGATTCGGATCGGGTCGGCGCTCGAGGGTGAGCGGTCAGAAGGACGATCTCACGCCGAGCGAGACACCACCCGGAACGGGTGCGGCGAACAGCGACGTTCGTGATCCATCGTGGTCAGCGGTGGCCGCGTGCCGACTCCGTCTCAGCGCCCGCACGGCGATCTCTCGACCGACGGCGTAGCCGAAGACTCCGCCAATGACCTCGTCGGAGAGCCAGTGCCGGCGGTCGAGCGTGCGCCCCACGGCAACGCCACCGACGACGAGCCACGGGAGCGGCGCCGCGATGCCGAGCGAGTAGCGTTTGGTGAGAAACGCCGCGCACGCGGCAACGTTGGTGATGTGGCCGCCGGGAAACGAATGCCGCCCCCACGCGCGCGTCCCGGGGAAATGGATCTCGTACTGATCGCCGGATTTGGCCGGCGGCGGCTTGACCACGGTGTGGCCGCTGTCCGGCCGAGTGCGCGCGACGAGGGGATACACGACGAACGTGCGCACGGCGCTCGTGGCGCCGTACGCCGTGGCGCAGCCGATCAGTCCTTCGCGCAACTGTGGGCTCCGGGCGACGATGCCGATCGCGTACAGACCGACGACCACAGGCGTCACCTGTCGGCCCGAGAATGCCGCGCCACCTTCGCGGAGCTGGGCAAGCGGACTCCACACTGCGTCATTTCGCTGCTTGACCGCCCATCGGTCCACGTCGTCGTCCCATGGCGACACCGCCGCCGCGCCGGCGAACGCCGCACCGGCAGTGAGCCAGTCGGACGGCTTGCCGTGCAGCGGCGATGTCAGGATCGCCCAGGCGTCCCCCGCAGAGTTGGTGATGTCCCGGACGACGATGCGTCCGACGGATTGCGCACCGGCCTCAATCGCGGTGAAAAGAAGCGGAGTCGCGGTCAAAACGGCGCGGGCGGTGCGATGAATGCGCATCGTTCTTCGAGTTCTCGTTCGGGCTGATCCGCGCCGGAATCTGGCAAGAGCCGGGCCCCGTAGTGATCTTGCATTCGAGCGTGTTGCCGCTCGCTCTCACCATTTCGAAATCTTCTCGAGGACGCATGCGTCACGGATACATGTACAACGGAGCATACGAGCTGAACTTCGCCGATCTCCATCCCGGGACGACCACGTACAAGACCACCGACGGCGAGGAGCGGCCGCTTCCACCGTGGCCGGATTCCGTCGACGGCATTCGCATCGCATACATGGAGAAACACGGCAAGAAGTTTTTCGCCGTACGGGTGCAGCACGGCAAGGCCGATCTCGTGCTCGAGAACCCGGTCTACGTCGATCCGATGCGGCACATGAACAACCGCCGGTTCACCGCGCAGCCGACGTTGGTGAGCGACGACGAAGCATCGACACTGCTCGACGACATCATTCGCGCGAACCCCGACAAGCAGGCCGAGCTCGCGCTGATGATCAACCGCGTCAATCAGATCCGGCGCGCTTCGCGGCCGAAGAGCGCGTTGTAAGAGATCTCATAGCTTCCTCGGCGGCGCGGCGGCCTGTGGCGATGGCGCCGTGAACGGTGCCGGTGCGCCCTTCGGGATCCGCGGCCTCGCCGGCGAAAAAGAGCGTGCCGCGCAGCGCGCGCGCGAGCGCCGTTGGCGCGTCGTCACCGCCCACGGTTTGATAGCTGTATGCGCCGCGCGCGAACGGGTCGTGCAGCCAGTCGTGCATCCACGCGGCTTCGACCATCGCGCGCACGCGGCGTGTCGTGAGTCGAAACTGGCGCGCCAGCGCGGCGATCGCCGCATCCTCGATTTGCTCGGACGCAAGGCGCGAGAGCGTCAGCGCCCGCGGCCCGCCCGCCCAACCCACGAGTACCGGCGCACTCACCGGGTACGCCGTCCACCACACCGGGAAATCGTCGTCGTTCGTGTGCAGAAAGCTCAGCGTGTCGAGCTCCTCGGTTTCGATCTGCTTGGCGTACCACTCCGTTCGCCAGAACGGTTCCGACAGTCGCAGAACGATTCGTACGACGGCGCCCATTGCCAGCTGTTGCAGAGCATCTCGTTTCTGGCGTAGCTCGGGACTGAACTCGATCGCGCCAGGTTCGCCGATCGGCGCCTGTAGAACGCCAAGGGGTACCGCGACGATGGCCGCCTGTGCGCCGACCGACGGTCGCGCCCGGCCATCAGCGTGGCGAACTTCGGCGAGCACGTTCCCGGGCGCCCAACGGACGCGCGTGACGACGGCCGAAGTGCGTACGCGATCACCGAGCGGCGTCGCGATCCATTCGACGACGCGATCGTAGCCATCCAACACCCGGCCGATGCGTCGCTCGCGCACGTCATCGCCGGGACTCCCGCCTTCGGCGAGTGCGCGCTCACTGATCCGCTTGGGGTCGGCGGCGTGGAATCCCTCGACGTACTGCAGCGCGAGCGCGCGGGCACGTGCCAGCCGCCGGCCCCCGGGCCGCCGGTCGAAAAAATCCGTGAACGACCGATCGGGCCGCCGCTTGGCATCGAGCCGCCGCATCACTCGATCGAGCTGCTCCCAGAAATCATCCGCGGGACGAAAGCCTCGGCCGCCGGCTATCGCCTGCCATCGGCGCCCGCTGATGTCGCAGCTCGCGACCTTCGCCTCGCGCAGGATCTCATCGAGCTCCGCAGCGCTGCCGTGGATGAACTCGGCGCCGAGCTCGATCGGGATCGGCGTACCGCGGTCGCGATGGGTGAAGATGCGTCCGCCGACTCGCTCGCGCGCCTCGAGCACGACGACGTCGATGCCGTTCTCGTGCAAGGTACGCGCGGCGGACAGGCCGGCGACGCCGGCACCGATCACGACGACGTCGGGCATGACTGGTTGCTCGTGCTCGTTTGGCGCTCTCCAGCCGCATAGGGCATTCCGCGACCGGGCGCGGATCGCGCACCGCTGCCCGGGATCGGCAATCGCGAAGGAGCCAAATGCGAGGTTAGCGCCACAAATAAGCCAGTTTGACGCCTCCCTCGAAGCCGTGCGGGACGCTAGATTACCACGTCCCCCCAAAAACCCAACGAACCTTTTGGCCCCCTTGCTAATGGACGGCTCGACGGCCCTAGCGATCTATCGAGAGGAAAAGGCCCGCGCGCTCCAGGAGCGCCGGATCTCGCACGCACAGCTCATGACCGAAGCCAAGGAAGCGTTCGCTAAGATGTTGGCGGACGCGCAGTTGGCTCGGAAGGGCGGGCGACCACGCACCAACCCGGTGCCCCCTGCCGCCGCGGCTTCCGCTGCGAAGCCAAAGCCAGTCGCAGCCGCGCCCGTCAAGAAAGCGGCGCCAGTGAAACACTCGGCGAAGCCCGCGGCAAAGTCGAGCCCGGCCAAGAAGGCGTCGTCCAAGGTTCGGGTCAGTGCAAAGCGAGCCCAGCCGGCGCGCGCCAAGGCGGCAGCGACCCACAAGGCGAACGGGAAGAAGTCGGTCGCCCGGGCTCATCGTTCAGCGCAACGTACGACTTCCCGGACGTCTCGAACGGCAACGCGTAGCAAGTCGGCCAAGAAGCGGTAGCTTCCCGACCGATGCGCGCCCACCGCGTTGTCATCGGTCTTTTGGCGGGGTTGGTTTTCGGAAGCGCGATCGGCGCCGTAGACGGCGCGATCGCGCTTCGTGTTGCCGGCGTGCTCGAGCCGATCGGGACGCTCTGGGTAAACGCGATCCGGATGACCGTCGTGCCCCTCGTCGTGTCACTGCTCTTCGTGAGCGTGGCAACGCACGAGTCGGCAGCGGGAATGGGCCGGCTTACCGCGACGACGATCGCGACATTCGTGGCGCTGCTCGTGTTCGCGGCGGTCGTCGCGCTTCTGCTGGCGCCTCCGCTCATCGCCGACATGAAGCTCGCGCCCGATATGGCCGAGCGGCTCCGGGCAACGGCGAGCGCGAACGCCGGCCAGGCGGCGTCGCAGGTGACCCGTCTCCCGGGATTCGCCGCCTGGGTGACCTCGCTCGTGCCGGTGAATGCGATCAAGGCCGCCGCCGACGGGGCGATGCTGCCGCTGATCGTGTTCACGGTCCTGTTCGCGTTGGCGAGCCGACAGATCGAGCCCTCGCTTCGCGATGCGCTGGTCGGCTTCTTCGGCGCGATCGTCGGAGCGACGACGACGATCGTCGAGTGGATCATCTTCGCGGCGCCGGTCGGCGTGTTCGCGCTGGTTGCCGTGGCCGCGAGCCGAGCCGGGATCGCGTTGGCCGGCGCGATGGCGTACTACATCCTCGCGATCTCCGCGCTGCTCGTGCTGTTCGCGCTTCTGACATATCCCGTCGCGTCGATTCTCGGCCGGATCCCGCTGGGGTGGTTCACGCGGGCAGTCCTGCCCGCGCAGGCGGTGGCGCTGAGCTCGAGCTCGTCCCTCGCCTCGCTGCCCGCGCTCGTCGAAGGCGCGCGCTCTCTCGGACTGCCCGTCACGATCGGCGGCTTCGTCCTGCCGTTGTCGGTGTCGACGTTCAAGGTGGCGACGCCCATCTACTGGCTGCTCGGGACGCTGTTCCTGGCAAAGCTGTATGGCGTGACGCTGGCGTCGGGGGCGGTCCTGTCGATCGGGATTCTCTCGATCGTGTTGAGTCTGACGATTCCGGGTGTGCCGCAGGGCGCAGTGCTGTTGCTCGCGCCGGTGCTCGTACAGTACGGAATTCCGGCGGAAGGCGTGGCGCTCCTGCTCGCGGCCGACACCATCCCCGATCTCGTGGCGACGATGACGAATGTGACCGGGGACATGGTGGTTGGGGCGGTCGTGGCGCGGCGGGCGGTTGCGGAGGTACCGTCCGTGGCGCCATCATCTGCGGATGCGTGACGGCGACTTTCGAGTTCGCAGTAGAGAAATCTCGCGGATCATTCTGGTCTTGGCGCTCGCGTCGGCATGCAGCAAAGCGCCGCCTCCTCGCGCGCCCGAAACGGCAGCGTCCAACCGCGGCGAGAGCGCCGCGACACCCGCCGGCGATACGACGTGTCCCGCGACAGGCTATTGGGCAAGGTGCTCCGTGCTGTACCGGCTGGAGCGCGCCGGTCTTGCACCGCATCTCGATTCGACGTCGACACCAGAAGAGAAGTCGCTCGCGGGCCAGCCACTCGTCGTGAAGATCGGCTCGTTGGCGAGGCTCGAGGTGTTTCTCTATCCGGACTCCGCGGCGCGATTGGCCGATGAGAAGAAGCTGGACAAGTCGAAACTGGTCGATGCGACCGCTCCGCAAACGATCCAGCGCGAGCGCACGCTGATCGAGAATGCCAACCTCGTGGGACTGTTGACGAGCATCAACGCGCACCAGCGGGAGCGCGTGTCCGATGCGCTCACCGCGGGCCCGCCACAGGCCTCCTCGTCCCGCTGATCCATGCCGCGTGATCGCGCCGCTGTCCGACGACTCGCGCTCCTCGCGTCAGCGACGCTCGGCCTGGCGTGCACGCCGTGGCCGTTCGGAGACAGGCGGGAGCGGCCGGACCCGGGCGTCGCCGTGCCCGACAGTTTTCTCGTTGCATTCGAGACGAGCCGCGGCCGATTCGACGTGATGGCGCGAAAGAACTGGGCGCCCGTCGGCGTAGATCGCTTCTACACGCTGCTCGAGAGCCACTACTACGACGACGTGCGGTTCTTCCGCGTGGTCAAGAACTTCGTCGCGCAGTTCGGGCTGTCCGGCGACCCCAGGTTGAACGATGCCTGGCGTGTGCGGCGGATCGCCGACGAGCCGGTGAAGCACACGAACTCGCGCGGCGCCATCGCCTACGCGCGCGGCGGGCCTGGCACGCGGACGATGCAGATCTTCGTCAATTTGCGCGACAACCCGCGACTGGACACGCTGAACACGTTCGGATTTCCTCCGATCGCCGAAGTCGTGTCGGGGATGGGGATCGTCGATTCGCTGTACTCCGGCTATGGCGAGGCGACGCCGCGAACCGGAGCCCAACCCGGACGTGCAGGTCCCAGCCAGGATTCGATCTCGCGACAAGGGAACGCGTACCTCGTGCGCGGCTGGCCAAAGCTCGATTACGTCAAGACGGCGCGCATCGTTCGCGAGTGGCGCTCGGCCCCGCGCGATACGGCAGGTCGCTGATGGCTGTGACCTGGGCGTCGCGCAATGGTGTGATGGTGCCGTGAGCGCGCGCAGGATCGGGCTCCTGGTGTCGTGGTTGATGTCGATCGCCGCCGATCGAGTCGCCGCGCAGGCGACCATCGACACCACGCACTGCGACTCCATCGTCGCCGCCGCGCGCGTTGACTCGGTCGACGCGGGGTTGTTCGTATCCGCGAGCCGAGTCACCGGCGCGGAGATGCCTCCTGCGCGGGTGGACAGGATCCTCTCGGCGGTCGCCACGGCATTCGAACCGCCGCGCCCCTTCCGCCTGACCGTATTCCGCGGCGACGTGCAGATGCGTACGCTTCGGCCGCGGGGCCGGCCGCGCGCGCAGCTTCGAGCGCCGGTGCTCAGGGGCACCTACCGAGTGTACACGATCCGAAAGGGACTCGATCGCGTTGCGCTGGTTCGGTCGGCGCTCATGCCGGGATTCGATTCGGCGGCAATCGAGGCGATTCGATGGGGCGGCGAGGTCGGCGTGTTCATGCCGCCGCGTGGCGAGGATTCCCTGGCACTCGATATCAGGTTCAGCAGCGATTCCACGGCAGGCGCTCGCCGAATCGTCAGGGCGTTCTTTCCAAGAATGCCCGTCGTCGACGCGCTGCCGGCACTCGACAATCCGGCGCCCGAGTTTCCGGACGACGAGCGGGCGGATAGCACGAACTACGGCGAAGTCATGTTCAGGCTCGTCGTCGATCGCGCGGGCGAACCGATGATGGAGACCGTCGAAGTGTTGCGCGCGGCGTCGATCAGCTTCGTACGGGCGGCCGTCAAGGCGATCCCGAAGCAGCGCTTTGTGCCGGCGACGATTCACGGGTGTCCGGTCGCCCAGGAGGTCGAGTATCCAATGACCTTCGTTCTGCCCCGCGCGCCGTCATGGGAAATGCAGGAGCCGGGCGTCGCGCTGCGTCCGCCGGCATTGACGCCGTAGCGACCTCGGGTCCATAATCGGCGCGGCGACAGCGCCGAATCTCCATACTCACCTCCAGTCTCCAACCATGGCTCATGCACCGCTCCCGCTCGCTGACCGTGGATTTGGTGAGACACTGCGGCGCGACGCATGGTGGCTTCAGCCACTCGTCGTCTTCGCGATCCTCGGCGCGTTCGTCGTCTATGCGACGTGGGCCGCTTTCCAGAACGCTCATTACGCCTACGGGCCGTATCTCTCGCCGTTCTACTCGCCCGAGATTTTCGGCAGCTCGCCGCACGCATGGTTCGGGCCCAAGCCGGCCTGGTGGCCGGCGCTGCTGCCGTTCTCGCCGGCGTTGATCATCCTGCCGTTCCCCGGGCTGTTCCGGGTGACGTGCTACTACTATCGCGGCGCCTACTACAAGGCCTTTTGGGCCGATCCGCCCAACTGCGCCGTCGGCGAGCCGCGATCGAGCTACCTGGGCGAGCGGTATTTTCCGCTGATCGTCCAGAACATCCACCGCTACTTCCTTTACGTCGCGCTGCTGTTCCTGTTCTTCCTGTCACACGACGTGTGGAAAGCGCTCTGGTGGGACGACGGCGCGGGTGGCGTGAAGTTCGGCATCGGGCTCGGCACGCTCGTCCTTGCGGCGAACACGGTCTTTCTCAGTCTCTACACGCTCGGCTGCCACTCGCTGCGGCACATCGTGGGTGGATTCCTGGACCAACTGTCGCGACATCCCGTGCGCAGGCAGGCCTACGCCTGCTCGAGCTGCCTCAACCGCTGGCACATGAAGTGGGCTTGGACGAGCCTGATCAGCGTCGCATTCGCGGACGTCTATGTGCGCATGTGCTCGATGGGCATCTGGCACGACTGGAGGATTCTCTAATGCCGGCCCGGATCACGCGATGACCGACTACCAGACGGTCGAGCACGACGTGCTGGTGATCGGCGCCGGCGGCGCGGGCCTCCGCGCGGCGATCGAGGCGGCCGCGCACGGCGTCAGCGTGGGCCTCGTCTGCAAGTCGCTCCTCGGCAAGGCACACACGGTGATGGCCGAAGGGGGCATGGCCGCGGCGATGGCGAACGTGGACGACCGCGACAACTGGCGCGTCCACTTTGCCGACACGATGCGCGGCGGACAGTACGTCAACAACTGGCGCATGGCCGAGCTGCACGCCAAGGAGGCGCCGGAGCGCGTCAACGAGCTCGAGGCGTGGGGTGCGCTGTTCGATCGAACGCCGGACGGCCGGATCCTGCAGCGCAACTTCGGGGGCCACCGCTATCCACGGCTCGCCCACGTGGGCGATCGGACAGGGCTCGAGCTCATTCGCACGCTCCAGGACCACGGCATCCATCAGGGGCTCGACGTGCACATGGAGTGCACCGTGCTCACGCTCCTCAAGGACGGAGATCGTGTGGCCGGCGCGTTTGCCTACGACCGCGAACGCGGTCGTTTTCGTCTGTTCAGGGCGAAGGCGGTGGTGGTGGCGACGGGCGGCATCGGCCGCGCGTACAAGATCACGACGAACAGTTGGGAAGGCACGGGCGACGGTCATTCGCTCGCCTACCACGCGGGTGCCGCGCTACAGGACATGGAATTCGTGCAATTCCATCCCACCGGGATGATCTGGCCGCCGAGCGTGCGCGGCATTCTGGTCACCGAGGCGGTCCGCGGCGAGGGCGGGATATTGAAGAATCGTGACGGCCGGCGATTCATGTTCGACAACGTCCCGGATCTCTACAAGTCGCAAACGGCGGACGCACCGGAAGAGGGCTGGCGCTACACGCAGGGCGACAAGGACGCACGCCGGCCGCCGGAGCTGCTCACGCGCGACCACGTGGCGCGCATGATCGTGCGCGAGGTGCGCGAGGGGCGCGGCTCGCCGCACGGCGGCGTGTTCCTCGACATCGCATGGATCAAGGAAAAGATCCCGAAGTCCGAGGAGCACATCAAGCGCAAGCTGCCGAGCATGTATCATCAATTCATGCAGCTCGCGGGTGTCGACATCACCAAGGAGCCGATGGAGATCGGACCGACCACGCACTACGTGATGGGCGGGATCCGGGTGGACGGCGACACGCAGATGTCGACCGTGCCGGGCCTGTTCGCTTGCGGCGAGTGCGCGGCCGGCCTGCACGGAGCGAATCGGCTCGGAGGCAACTCGCTCTCGGACCTGATCGTGTTCGGCAAGCGCGCCGGTGAGTATGCTGCGAAGTTCGCGGCGCAGAACCGGGCGGTGGGTGTCGACGAGGCGCAGCTCAAAGCCGCCGAGCGGGAGGCGGTGCTGCCGTTCGAGCGCGAGTCGAACGACGGGCCGTACCAGGTGCAGGACGCGCTTCAGGAGACGATGCAGGATCTCGTGGGCATCGTGCGTGCACAACACGAGATGGAGGAAGCGCTGTCGCGGCTCGAGACACTCAAGGAGCGAGCGCGCTGCGTGGGCGTGCGGGGGAATCGCGAGTACAATCCAGGGTGGCACACGGCGCTCGACCTTAGGAACCTGCTCACGGTGTCGGAGGCGATCACGCGTTCGGCAATCGAACGAAAGGAGAGTCGCGGCGGTCACTTCCGCGACGACTTCCCGGACAAGGATCCAGCCTACGCGGCCTTCAACTTCGTCGTCCGCAAAGGCGCGGACGGAGAAATGCAGGTTGCGCGTGAGCAGATTCCACCAATGCCCGACCACCTCAAGGCCGTCATCGAGGAGATGAAATAGTGGAGACCTCCACGCCGAGCACGGGCGCGATCGGCAGCAAGCCGCAGGTCACCGACCTCAAGGCGACAGACGCATACACCGCGGCGCAAGCCGAGCAGGACGCGGCGGCCAAACACGCGACGCGCGACTTTCGAATCTGGCGCGGCGCCGACGGCAAGGGCGAATTCGTGCAGTACAAGCAGGACGTCGTCGAAGGCATGGTCGTGCTCGACGCGGTGCACGAGATCCAGGCCACGCAGGCCAACGACCTGGCCGTGCGCTGGAACTGCAAGGCGGGAAAGTGCGGCTCGTGCTCGGCGGAGATCAACGGAATGCCGAAGCTCATGTGCATGACGCGGCTGGCCGATCTCGACGCCGAGAAGCCCGTGACGATAGAGCCGATGCGCGCTTTTCCGCACGTGCGCGACCTGGTGACCGACGTCTCGTGGAACTTTCGCGTGAAGAAGGGCATCAGGAAGTTCACGCCGCGCGCGCCCGACGCACCGGACGGCACGTGGCGGATGCAGCAGCAGGACGCCGACCGCGTACAGGAATTCAGAAAGTGCATCGAGTGCTTTTTGTGCCAGGACGTGTGCCACGTGTTGCGCGACCATCACAAGCACGAGGAATTCATCGGACCGCGCTACTTCGTCTACAACGCGGCGCTCGAGATGCACCCGCTCGACACGGAAGACCGCGTGCCCGACCTCCGCAAGGAGCACGGCATCGGCTACTGCAACATCACCAAGTGCTGCACCAAGGTGTGCCCGGAGCACATCACGATCACCGACAACGCGATCATCCCGCTCAAGGAGCGGGTGGTGGATGAATTCTTCGATCCGATCGGAAAGCTGGTGAAGATCTACAGTCGGCGAAAACGGAGCTGATCCGGTTCCGCTTCAGCCGTTGACACGCGGAGCACAGGTATGGACCTCAAGCCGATCACCCGAGATGGAATTCCCGCGGCCTTGCAGAAGGCGGAGCGGTATCGCCTGCTCAACGACTCGTCGGCGGCGGAGAGCATCTGCCTCGACGTGCTCGAGATCGATCCGGCGAACCAGGAGGCGTTGATCGCGCTGCTGCTCGCGATCACCGATCAATTCGGCGAAGAGATGTCGGACGGCGTGCACCGTGCGCGCGAAGTGCTGCCGCGCATCACGGACGAGTACGAGCGAACGTACTACGCGGGGATCATCTGCGAGCGCCGCGCCCGCGCGCAGCTCCACCGAGGCGCGCTCGGCTCGGCGGAAGTGGCGGCCGAGTGGTTTCGCGAAGCGATGACCTGGTACGAGAAGGCCGAAGGCATGCGTCCGCACGGGAACGACGAAGCGATCCTGCGCTGGAACACGTGCGTCCGGATGCTGAGTCGGCACGAACGGGAGCCGGTGCCGCGGGAGTACGAGCCGGCGTTGGAGGATTGAGGTCCGGTTCGGCGCGCAACGAGCCCGGATGGAGCTAGTCAACGCAAAGGCGCGGAGACGCAGTGTCGCAGAGGGCTCGGTGCGCATTCGGGCCGCCTCGAGGCCTGGAAGCATCTACGATTTGGGACGCGGATGCTACGGATGGAACCGATCATGCAGATCGCTCCTCGTGGCGCGAGAGCTCCACGCTCAACGCGCCGGGAAGTTTTTTGGGGAACGGCCGCTCGGGACGCTAGCTGTGGCAATCCGAGCGGCAGTGCCAAAGAAAAGTCGTCCGGGCTCGTGATGAGAGGAGTTGTCCCGCCACGCCGAGCGATGCGATCAGATCCGCCTCCTCCGTGGAATCCGTATTCCTAATTCTTAGAACCGTCCACAGCGCGAGATAGGCCGAATGCACACGGAGCCCTCCGCTGCTCCGCGCCTCTGCGTCTGTGCGTCGAGTAGTTCGACCCGGCTCGTGGCGGACAACTAGAATGTCACGGCCTTTGGCGTGTAGGGCGCTTCGAGCGACTCGATTTCCTCAGCGCTCAAAGTGATGTCGAGCCCCGCCACGGCGTCGGCCAGGTGTTGCACCTTGGTGGCGCCCACGATCGGCGCGGTCACGTCGCGCTTGGACAGCACCCAGGCGAGCGCGACCTGCGCCATCGACACGCCCCGTGCCTTCGCGATCCGCTCGACGACATCGACGATCGCCCAATCGGCATTCGCGTACAATCGATCGGCGTGCGGATCGTTGTCCGAGCGTTTGGTGGCGCCCTTTGTCTTGTCACGGGGCCGGGTGAGGACGCCGCGCGCGAGCGGTGACCACGGAAGGATCCCAAGGCCCTCGGCACGACAGAGCGGAATCGTCTCACGCTCCTCCTCACGGTAGAGGAGGTTGTATTGGGGCTGCACCGAGACGAATCGCGCCCAGCTCTTTCGGTCCGATACGCCGAGCGCCTGCATCACCTGCCATGCGTAGCCCGAGCTGGCGCCGACGTAGCGCACCTTGCCCTGCTGCACCAGCAACTCGAGCGCGGCAAGCGTCTCCTCGATCGGGGTTTGGGGATCGAAGCGGTGGATCTGATAGAGATCGATCGTGTCGAGACCGAGCCTGTGCAGGCTCGCCTCGCAGGCCTGCACGACGTGTTTGCGCGACAGCCCACCCATGTTGGGTCCGTCGCTCATCGGATAGAAAACCTTGGTGCCGATCACGACCTCGTCACGCCGGGCCATCGATCGCAGCGCGCGTCCGGTGACCTCCTCGCTCAGTCCGAGCGAGTACATGTCCGCCGTGTCGAAGAAGTTGATGCCGTTGTCGAGCGCGGCGCGGAAGAACGGCTGTGCGGCGGCTTCGTCGAGCACCCACGGCCGCCAGTCCGGCGTTCCGTAGGACATGCAGCCGAGGCAGAGTCGGGAGACGACGAGGCCGGTGTTGCCGAGTGTCGTGTATTGCATGGCCTGGAGTGTGGCGATTCCGTGCGGCGCGTCAATGGTTCCGGGTCGCGAACACGATCAGGGCGATGACCCTCGTCGACGCGGCATCGCCGTCGCCGCCAGCCCGCGGCCGTGCGTTCAGCTCGCCGAATGCAGCGATCGAGCGAAGCCACGCCTCGTCCGGCAAGTTGGCCGCAACGAGCGTGTCGAGAACCCGCTCCGCGCCTTCGGCGAGCATGGCGGTTGCGGCGTTACGAGCGGCGGCGGCGAGTGGGGCGAGGGCTGACTGGCGGTGGCGCGGCGCGCGCGCCAGCGCGCGCGACACCCGAGTGAGCGCCGCGCGTCGTGCGTGCGATGCGGCAGCCACGCCGAGCCGGATCGCCGATGCGGCGCGCCGCTCGGCGAGCCATAGCTCCGCGGCGGCGATCGCGGCAACCGCACATGGCTCATCGAGTGCGACGTCGCGGCCGCGCGCGCTCTCGATTGCGCGGACCACCGACGCGGCGGAGTCGGTGGGGCCGACACCGACGTCGGCGACGAGCCGGGCATCGCCGTCGTGCATCACCAGCGCGAGCCAGCCGGGCGTCATCGATTCAGCGGCGGCCACGAGGGGCTTGCCGTCGTCCTCGGGCCGCCGCGCGTCGTGCGTGAGCCAAGCGCGTAACGCCCGGCCCACGGCGCCGCGCAACTCGGCGAGGCTGGGCGATGGTCTCACCGACGCAGATGGCGCGAGTGACGGTGCCAGGATTCGACCCGCCACACCAACCGTGCGCTCGGCGACGCGAAGCTTCTCATGCAGCCGCTGCTCCAGGCGCAGCAGCCGATCGGCGGCGACGGGAGGATTCAGCGAGTACACCGTCACGACCGAGTGCCGAGAGCCCAGACGCAGCACGCGCCCAACGCGCTGCTCGAGCCGCGCCGGATTCCATGGAAGATCGAGGTGCACGATCACCGAGGCTTCCTGCAGGTTGAGCCCCTCGCTGAGCAGATCGGTGGTGATCAGGAGGTTGACTGTATCTATTCCTCCGAGGCGCGGCGGCTCGAGACCACGCGGAGTGAATTGCGAGAGCACCGCGTCGCGACTCACTCTGCCGCTCGCGATGCGCGCGCCATTGGCCGTAAGCGCCGCGACGCCCGGAACGCTCGCGAGCTTGGCGCGGAGGACGTTGACGGTTTCCGCATATTGGCAGAATGCGATGACGCGCTCGCGGGGGTGTTCGGCGCATACGCCCCGCAGCAGGGCTGCGCGCTCGTCGTCCGGGTCGGGCGCGCGACGAAGGCGAACGAGCAGTGATTCAATGGCATGGTTGTGCGCGGCGATCGCACGCAGCAGTGCGCCGACGTCGAGGGCGTGGTCTTCGGCCGCTTCGCCAGCGACGAGCTCGGGGAAGGCAAGCTGCAGCGTGTCGTCTCCGTGAGTCCAGGCGGACAACTCGGAGCGCGTAGGCCGGCGGCCGGACTCCAGCGCACTGGAAAGCGCGAGACCGCGAGCGCGGCGGCGCTTGAGCGATGCCACCAATGCGGCACGGCTCGACGTCCACTGATGCACGAGGCCGAACTCGAGCAGCGCCGCGGCGACCGAGCCGTCGCGCGCGGGCACGGGAGGGGGAATCGCCAGCAGATCGTCGAGACAGTCGTCGTCGGTCGAGAGCGATCGAGTGTGCGGCCCCGAGAGCCGCGGCATTTCCGGAGGCTCCGCGGTATCGCCCCGCGCAACGTGCTGCGCGAGCTCCTCCTCGGTCATCTGCCAGGCACGTCGCCCGAGAAAGAGC
Organism: Gemmatimonadaceae bacterium; assembly: GCA_035469245.1. Classification (GTDB taxonomy): domain Bacteria; phylum Gemmatimonadota; class Gemmatimonadetes; order Gemmatimonadales; family Gemmatimonadaceae; genus JAQBQB01. Next base: position 3,684 of record DATISA010000095.1, on the reverse strand, counting down.
GCCAGCTGTGCGGCCAGATCGTCGCGCCGGTTCTGGACCGGCGTTGCGGTGACGAGCAGCACCGGTGCCCGACGACAGATGTGCGCCAGCGCGTCGTAGCGCCGCGCCATGGGCGACCGAACGCGGTGCGCTTCGTCGACGATGACGAGGGCATACGCGCCGCCCGGCCGCGCGCCGCGGCTCAGCGCCTCGTGCGTCACGATCGTCGCCGACATTCGGCAGTCGCGCAGTGCCTGTTCCCACATGCCGCGCAGGGCGGCTGGTGCAGCGATGAGGATGTCGCCGCCAATTCGCGCAGCGACAGCGAGCGCGCTGAAGGTCTTGCCGAGCCCCACCGGCTCGGCGAGCAATGCTCCGCCGTCGCGAGCGACCATCGCGGCGAGCCGCGCCGCGGTGACGCGCTGATGGTCGCGCAGCTCGATCGCGCCGAGCTTGACGGGCACGGCGTCGGGCGGGTCGAGCATTGCGCTCGCGATCACGGAGCGGACGACGTCGATTGGCGCGGCGCGAAATGGCTTCATTCGGCCGACCAGGCGATGAGCGGCGCCATCATGGCGCGCTGCGCGCCGTACGCGTCGAGCGACGCGTCCAGCAACTCGACGTCGCTCGGCGGCGCATCGCGCGCCGCGCGCTCGGCGATGGGCCCGAGGATCTGACGCGCCCGCGCCCAATCGCTGGGGACGGGAAGGAGCGACAGCGTCCAGCCGAGGTAGCGGTGATAGCCGCCGCGCGCCGGCTCGGCGAGCGCGTTGAGCCAGGCACGCGCCAGCGGACCGTTCAGGAGCACCGCCAGCGCGTGGGCGTCGCACGAGTCGGCGCATCTCGCCGCGTAGCAGCTGTTGAGCGGCACAGCCGGATTGCCCACCTCGAGGACCGACGCGCGCGGCTCGCGGCCCACGTCGCACCACACCACGCGTGGCACGTCGCAGCGGGCGGCTTCCGTACGAAAGAGTGACCACCATCGGACGTGGTTACGCGCGTCCGTCCGTCGCACGAGCGCGCGCCTCCACGATGCGAACCAGCGTGCCGCGTGCGGCGGCAGCTTGGCGAGCGCGTCGTCCGACGCGTCGTGCGTCCAGATGATCGCCTCGCGCGACGGCGGTGTGTGCCAACGGCGAAGCCGCTCGCCGCGAAGGAGTGGACGGAGGAGCGAACGTTCGATCGGCATCCGCGTGCCGTCGCACGCCTGGATCTGCGCCAAGTCGCCATCGACGTCCACCACGTCCACCACGAACGCCTCGTTGCAGCCGCATTTGACGCCGAGCCGGGGCCGGCCGATCGCGCTCTGCGCGAGCGGAATGCCTAGCGCGCGAAGCCGGTCGAACGCGCGCCGAACCTCCGGCGGAAGCAGGAGCCACGGAGCACCCGGCGTGTCGTCGAAGGCGAGCGATTCGCTCGGGACGCGCCACGACAGCTCGATCCCGCCGCGATGGTGGACGAGCGCATCGATCGACTCGCTGGCTGGTCGTCGCTCCGCCACCCGCTCGGCCACGATGATCGACGGATAGACCGCCGCGTCGAACGACGCAGGTGCCTGCGAGTGGTCCTCGATACGCCGGAGCCGCGTGGCGCTCATGACGAGGCCGCGAACGCCACCTCCGGCGAGTGATTGCCAGAGCTTCACGGGAACGAGCAGCGCCATGACGCCTTCGGGCGCCAGCAGGTCGATCGATCGCTCGACGAAAAGCGACGCGACGTCGACCTGCGCAGCGAAGCCGCGGCTCGCGGCGGCGCGCGCGGCTCCAGCCTCCCACGCGGCGCTTCGCGCAACCCGGAATGCCCGCCGAAACTCGGCGCGTTGGCGCGCATCGATGCGGTGGAGGCGAACCCACGGTGGATTGCCGACGATGACGTCGAATCCGCCGCGCGCCGCGACGTCGGCGAAATGAACGGCGAAGGAGAAGGGTAGCGCTCCACCGTGCGCGACTCGAGTCCTCGTCGCGCGCAGCGACGCCGACCGCGAGCGAAGCTCGGCCGACGATCGCCGTTCCTCCGCCGACGGGTGGTAGCGCTCGCCAAAGAGATCGCGACCGCACCGCGCCGCGACGAGATCCCGCCGCCGCGCGGCAAGGCGCGCGAGCTCGTCGTCGATCGCGTGAAGTGATCCCTCGCGCTCCGCGCGATCGAGCTGCGCGCCGTACGACTGCTTTCGCACCCCGGTCGCGCGCGCATATCGCTCGCGAAGCCCGCGAAGCGACGCACCGCCTCGGATTGTCGATGGGGACTCGCCAAACGCCGGGCCCGCAAGCGCGTCTCCCACGCGCACGTTGCGATCGAGGTTCGGCAGCGGCAGGACCTTCATGGGGTCGTCCTCGCCGCTCTCGATCACCACCGACAGCCAGAGCCGGAGCTCGCAGAGCCACACCGCGGTGGGATTGACGTCGACGCCAAAGATCGACCGTGTGAGCACGTCGCGCCGGATGGCGCTCACTTCGCGCTCATCGCCGAGTCGCGCAAGTAAGTCGGCAAGCCGCTCGAGCACGTGCACCAGGAACGCGCCGGACCCGCATGCGGGGTCGAGAACGGCGAGATTCGTCGCGCCATCGCGGAGCACCGACCTTTCCGCCGCCGGGATCTCGACGCCATTGAGGACGGCGACGGCCGTGTCGCCGAGTGCGGTCACCATCGCCCCAGTTGACACGCGCTCAACCAGCGACAACGGGGTGAAAAAGGCGCCGGTGTTCCGCCGGTCCCGAGAGGCCATCAGCGATTCGAACGCGCGGCCGAGCATCTCCGGATCGACCGCGGCCTCGGACCAACTCGAGCTTTCTTCGCGGGCGGTGAAGCGGTAATGTCCGAACACGTCGTACAGCAATACGCCGTACGCATCGTCCGAATGCGCTACGCCGCGAAGGCGGCGCTCGACGGGCGTTCGCGCAAAGAGTCCGCCGTTGAGAAACGGTATTCGCCCGAACCGCGTCGCTGCCGGTGCGCGACGCCTCAGCGGCGTGTTCAGCGTGCCGAAGAACAACGGACGCAGCACGCGATCGTGGAATCCACCGCGGCCGGCGACGCACTGCTCGTACTCGTGCACGAGGAACGCGCGATCGCCGTTCAGCCAGCCCTTTGCTTCGAGAAAGGACAGAAAGAGCAGGCGCGATGCGTTAAGCAGCGCGAGCTCGCGCCGCGCCTCCTGTCCACCGCCCGTCGCCGACGCCGCCATGCCGTCGATTGCGACCTCGAGCTGACGGTAGAAGCGAACGGTGAGCGCCTCGCGACCGAGGATCTCCACCCATCGCGCGTGCGTCACGAGGTCTCGATCGCACGCCGCCGCGATCAACGCGCGCAGCGTTTCGGCATCGCTGTCGACGACGTGGGCACGGCGCGCGACGAGCGCCGCGACGCGCGGCGGATGTCGTTCGCCGGACCAGGCACACATCGCCAGCTCACCGCGGTCGCGCTGCGTCGCGATGAGGATCCAGAGCACGTGCGGCGCTCGCGCCGATAGCCGCGCGGCGAGCCGCTGCAATCCCTCGCGCAGGGTCGCGTCATCGGTGACCGCGAGGAGGAGCGCGCGCAACGCACCGGGGCCGGTCGCCACGTGAGCCTCGACCACCGACTCGTCGAGGCCGAGGGCGCGCCGGGTATCGTCGTCGAGCGGATCGGGGCTGCCAGTGCAGCCGATCGCGCGGGCGATGGGATGTAGTCGTTCGATGGAATCGGCCGCGGCAATCAGCTCGGCGG
>DATISA010000094.1:0-21378 GCA_035469245.1 Gemmatimonadaceae bacterium | reverse complement strand
GCGTCGACGCCGCACACGCGATAGATCGCGCGCTCGACCGCACCAAACCAGGTGATCGAGCCGTCGTAGACGCGCACGAGATACAGCCCGAGCGGCTTTGCGACCGCCAGCACGCACAGGCAATAGAACAGAATCTGAAGCCAGCCGTTGAGCGTCATGGCTCCGTGTCCTCAGAACTTCTCCGGACGGAGAAGCGTGTAGACGAGATAGACGAGAATCGCGACGGCGAGCAGGCCGGCGATCCAACTTTCTGCGTTCATGAGTTGTCCGCTCCTTGCCGGTCGCCGTTGGTCGACGCGGGACGGCCGAGCGCGGCGCAGGCGCGGACGTACGCCAGCATGAGCGCGAAGAACGCGATGGTGCCGAGAATGTAGATGGCGTCCAGCATCGGTCGTGGTGGGGGGGCGAAGGTGACTTGTTCGATGCGTTCGACGGGCAGATAGATAGCGCCCGAGCAGTAAACGCCGCGTCAGGACAAGCGGTGGTTCGCGTAAAAGGATCGTGAAGGATGGCGACGTGGTGATCGGGCTCCGCCTCACGTGATCGTCGGGGAATCACTGTATGTGCAAACATTTCACAGATTCTTTATGGCGATGCTCGGCGGCCTTAACCCGGCGTTTATGGCAATTCCGGTATCCTCCACTCGCCCCTTTCCGGAGTGGCGACGATGTTCCGCCGTGCACCATCGAGCGCGACGCCTGGCACTGGCGCCGAGTCGCGAGTGCTGTGGATCCTCAATGGACTGCCCCACACGACCGGGCGCGAAGTTGAACAGTGGCTCGACGCACTGGCCGAGCTCTCGCTCGACGAGTGGATTCGAGTTGCCGAGCGCTGCGCGGTCGTGGAGTACACCGCGCTTCCGATGACGCGCGCATGCGAGCGGATCGAGCGCGTCATCGCCGAGCAGGGCCTCGAGTTCACCGCATGGCTGGTGCGCGACCTCGTGTACAGCGCCTCGTATCCGGTGCGACGCGCCGGCATGCGCCAGCCCGGGCGTATGCGGGCTCGGATCGCGGTCGCGCGCATGGCCGCCGAATGGGCCGCGCTCGCCAAGACCTGCCGCCCGTGGCTGTCGCCGACGGATCACGATCTTGCGTGCGCGCCGTTCGCGGAACCGTTCCCGCGTCGTGATTCAGCCGCGGTGTGACGATTCGCTGACGTCTTCGCCGAGCAGCTCCGAACCGTGCGCGAGCTCTCCGGCATCGATGGCTGGAACGCGGAGCGTGAACACGCTCCCCCCACCCGGGCGATCCTGCAGCGTCACGGTGCCGCCCTCTGCTTCGGCGATACCCCGTGCAATGGACAACCCAAGCCCCGCACCACCGACGTCCGGCGCGCTCGACAGCCGCCGGTAGAACGGCTCGAACACTCGCTCGCGTTCTGCGGCCGGCACACCAGGCCCACGATCGGCAACCGAGAACGCGAGAAACGAACCCTCGCGGCGTGCCGACAAGTCGATCGGCGCGTCGGGCGGAGAGTACTTCGCGGCATTCTCGATGAGATTCACGAGCGCCCGCAGCGTCTGCGCAAAATCGAATCGGCCGAAGAGCAGCGGCGATTCGCTGCTCACGTCGATGCGCAGCTCCCGCCCTTGTAAGCGCCCGGCGACCTGCTGTGCCGCGGCGCCGAGAAGATCCTCCGCCTCGTTGGGCTGAACGTCCGTCACGGCCGCGCCGGTCGCGATGCGCGACAGATCGAGCATCTGCGCCACGAACACGTTGAGGCGATCGGCTTCTTCGGCGATGATCTCCGCGCGCTCGTCGCCGCTCGCCGCGATCTCGTACGCCAGGCCCTTGATCGTCGTGAGCGGCGTGCGAAGGTCGTGTGATACCGAGGCCAGCACGGCGTCCTTCGCGCGATGCGCCTCCTGCAGTGCGATCGCACGCTCGGCCTCCGACGCCAATCGAACGCGCTCGACGCCGAGCGCCGCGTAATACGCCAGCGCATCGAGAACGCGGATCTGCGCGGAGCTGAGCGCCAACCCGTCCGTGGCGCTGATGCGCAAGACGCCGACGGTCGTACCACGAACCTGGAGCGGTCGCAGGAGCGCGCACGCCTTGATCTCGGCGTGGCCGCCGGTCGTGAGCTCCGTGACCGGTACGTCGACACGACTCGTGCCGTCGGCCTGCTCGACCGCGGTGGCCCCCTCGGCGACGACCCAGTCGATCAGTCGATCGCTGAGCGGCGCATGGTCGACCGTCGTCCCTGAGTGGCTCGCCAGTCGGACGGTCTTCGTCTGTGCGTCGACGGTGTAGACCTCGCAACCGTCCAGGCGCAGGGAAGACCGAATGACGGCGACAATCGCCGTCAACGCCTCCTCGGCGCGGCCCACGTTGAGCGTCTCCGCGCCGAGGGCGGCGAGTCGATCGATCTCGGCAGCGCGCTCGCGCGCGGTGTCAGCTTCCGCCTGCGCACGATACAGGAGTTGTGCGGAGAGTACGCTCGTGACCAGAAACGCCACGAGAACCAGCCAGTTGAACGGATCCTGAATCGTGAGCGTCCCGAACGGCGGCAGGAAGAACACGTCGAAGCAAAGGAAGGCCGTGGCCGCGAGGGCGATTCCGAGCGGGCGGCCGCCACGCGCACTGCCGCCTTGAACGATGAGGAGATACGCCAGCGTGATGTGCGCCTCATTGAGGCGGCCGCGAATGGCGAGCATGCCGGCCGTAACGACCGCCAGGATTGCGAACCATGCCAGCCATTCTCGTCGGCGCACGCCGCGCCGCCGGGGCAGGTTGGCGCGTGCGCTCACGACTCGCTCTCGAACCGGTAGCCTACGCCCGGCTCGGTCACGATCAGGCGCGGCCGCACGGGATCCATCTCCATCTTCCGCCGCAGGCTCCGTACGTGTACGCGCAAGTACTGCTGCATGTCGCCGGACGAATTTCCCCAGACGGCACGGAACAGCTGCTGGTGTGTGAGCGTACGGCCGGCATGCTTGAGAAACGCGCGCAGCAGCTCCCACTCCGTTTTCGTGAGATGCACGGCGACGCCGCCTTTCTTGAGTGACGGCTTGACCGGGTCGATCACCAGCTCGCCGATCGTGAGCACCTGCCCCGTCCCCGCCGCGGGCGCGAGCCGCGCGCGGCGCAACTGCGCCCGGATCCTTGCTTGCAGCTCGCTCGGACTGAACGGCTTCGTGAGGTAGTCGTCGGCTCCGGCGTCGAGCAGCGCGACCTTTTCCTGGTCGGAGTGCCTTGCCGAGAGCACGATGATCGGCGCGTCGGACCACGAGCGGATTTCACGGCAGACGTCGAGGCCCGGCATGTCGGGAAGGCCCAGATCGAGCACGATCAAAGCCGGACGCTGCGCCGCGGCGAGGTCGACGGCCTCGCGACCGTTGGCCGCCTCGAGGACGCGCGCGCTTTCCGGCGTGAGCACGTTTCGCACGACGCGACGGATCTGCGGCTCGTCGTCGACGACGAGGATGACATCACCGGGCATGAGTCGAAGTGTGGGCGAGCGACGCGAAAAGTCCAGCTTGCCTTTCAGGACTCTTTCACCTGACGCCTGTCCAGCGAGCGGCGCCGACGCGAAATTAGCAGCCCTTCGCCAACCCGAGCTCACGATGAAACTCCGTGTCCCAGCGATCGCCCTGTTCGCCGTGACGGCGGCGCTCGAGCATCCCCGGCCGGCCGCGGCCCAGACGCCCGACCGCGACGCCGTCCTCGCCACGGTCCAGAAAGTGTTCGACGCCATGCGAACCCGTGACACCGCTCTCTTCACACAGGCCTTCGACACGAGCGCCCGCTTGGTCGGAGTTTCCACTCGCGGCACGCCCGCCATCACCCTCACCACGCCGGCACAGTTCGCAGCCGCCGTCCTGCGCGCGCCGGCGGGCAACGTGTGGAACGAGCGGATTTACGATCCCGAGGTCAAAATCGATCTGCCCGTCGCCCAGGTGTGGGCCTACTACACGTTCCACCTGAACTCGACGTTCAGCCACTGCGGTGTCGACGCTTTCATGCTCGTGAAGGTGGGCGGCAACTGGAAGATCACCCAGATCGCCGACTCGCGGCGCACCGACGGCTGCACGCACACCGGATAGTTGGGGACGGGCGGCGGGCGGGCGGATGACGCTCGCTTGACGCCCATCGGCTATCGTGGCGCATGCCAAGATCGACCAGCACCCGAATCACATCGTATCGCGATCTGGATGTCTGGCAACTCGGCATGGACATCGTCGTCGAGACCTACCGCGTAACGCGGGCATTCCCGGCCGAAGAAAGGTTCGGCCTTAGCGCGCAGCTGCGACGAGCCGCGGTCGCGATCCCGTCCAACGTTGCCGAGGGGCATAACCGGCTTGGTGGACGTGAGTTTCGACGATTTGTCTCGATCGCGCGCGGCTCCGTCGCCGAAGTCGAGACACAGATCGCAGTGGCCGTCGCTCTCGGCTTTGTTGGAGACGACGAAGTCGCGGCGCTTCCGCCGCAGCTCGATCGGCTGAGCAAGATGTTGTTCGGCCTCTACCGTCGTCTATCACCCTGAGTCGCCCGCCGCCCGTCGCCCGTCGCCCGTCGCCCGTCGCCCGTCGCCCGTCGCCCGTCGCCCGTCGCCCGTCGCCCGTCGCCCGTACCTTTCACCCATGCGCACCACCGATGCAATCCAGGCTCGCCGCTCGATCAAGCGGTTCACCGACCGGCCTATCTCCCGCGAGGAGATCGAAGCGCTGCTGGACGCCGCGACCCTCGCGCCGAACCACCGGTTGACGCAGCCCTGGCGCTTCTACGTCCTCGGCCCCGAGGCCCGCTACGCGTACGGCCTCGCCCTCGGCGAGCGAAAGGCCCGCAAGCTCACCGACCCCGATGCCGGCCAGCGGCTCCGCGACAGCGTCGCCGAGGAGCATCGCGCGCTGCCGTGCATGATCGTCGTGGCGGTGGTGGACAACCCCGAGCCGGAGATTCGCGAGGAAGATTACGCGGCGACGATGATGGCGATCGAGAATCTCGCGCTCGCCGCGGTCGAGCGCGGACTCGGCACGCATCTCAAGACCGGCGGAGTGATGAAGGACGAGGCCGCCCGCGCCGCCGCCGGCGTCAAGGCGACCGAACGAATCGTCGCCGTCGTGAACCTGGGCGAACCCTCCGAAACGCCGCCGCCCAAGAAACGGCAGCTGGCGACGGCGCTCACGACCTGGATGCCGTGAGCTGATCGCGCCAGTCTTGCGCTCTCCGCGCGGCGCCGACAAGCTCGTGCCATGCGCATCCTCATCTTCGTCGCCGCTCTCGCGGCGACCAATGCCGTCGCTCAACAGCCGGACAACACGCAGCGGTACGTCAAGACGAACGCGATGATCGCCATGCGCGACGGCGTGCGTCTCAACACGGACATCTACGCGCCGCGCGATCAGAGCGGCCCGTTGCCGATGATCTTCCTTCGCACGCCCTACGGCGTCGACAACCGGGCGGGATCGCTCAACGGGGGCTTGAAGGAGCTGGCGGACGACGGCTACATCTTCGTTTTCCAGGACATCCGCGGTCGCTACCGGTCTGAAGGCCAGTTCGCGATGCAGCGGCCGGCGCGAAACGCCGCCCAGCGCAAGGACGCCAAGGCAATCGACGAGGCGACCGACGCATACGACACCATCGATTGGGTGGTGAAGAACGTTCCCAACAACAACGGGCGCGTCGGGATGCTCGGCGTATCCTACGACGGGTGGACGACCGCGATGGCGCTCACCGATCCGCACCCGGCGCTCAAGGCCGCCTCGCCGCAGGCGTCGCCGGCCGACATGTGGCTCGGCGACGACTTCCACCACAACGGCGCGTTCCGCCTGAGCTACGGGTTCGAGTACGCCGCCATGATGGAGACGAGCAAGGAGAACGAGCAGTTCCGCTTCCCGACCTACGACACCTACGAGTGGTACCTCGCACTCGGCGGTTTGTCGAACGTGAATAAGAGTGTGCTCAAGGGCAAGATTCCGACGTGGAACGATTTCGTCGCCCATCCGGACGACGACGAGTTCTGGCAGCGGCAGACGCTCATTCCGGCGCTGACGCAGGTCACCGTCCCGACCCTCAACGTGGCCGGATGGTGGGATCAGGAAGATTTCTATGGTCCCGTGACGATCTACGAACGCCTCGAGAAGTTCGACCGCGAGCGCAAGAATTTTCTCGTGGTCGGTCCGTGGAACCACGGCGGCTGGAATGCGCGCGAAGGGCGCACGCTGGGGAACATCGACTTCGGGAGTCCCACGTCGAAGTACTTCCGCGACAGCATTCAGGCGCCGTTCTTCGCCTATTACCTGAAGGATCGCGGTGCGCTGAGGCAGCCCGAGGCGATCGTCTTCGAGGGCGGCGCCAATGCATGGCGGCACTATGACGCGTGGCCGCCGAAAGAGAACGTCTCGCCACGTCAGCTGTATTTTCACGCGAACGGTTCGCTGTCGTTCGATCCGCCGCCGGCGGCGCGCTGCGACGTCGCGCGCCCGGCATGCGCCGACGCGTACGTGTCCGATCCGGCGCATCCGGTCCCGTACCGCAATCGCCCGATCCAGGCCACGTACGATCCGCGCGGTTCCGGCTGGTACACCTGGCTCACCGAGGATCAGCGGTTCGTCGATTCGCGCCCTGACGTGCTGAGTTGGCGCACGCAGCCGCTCACTGAAGACGTGACGATCGCCGGCGAAGTGATCGCCGACCTGTTCGCCGCGACGAGTGGATCGGACGCCGATTGGATCGTCAAGCTCATCGATGTGTACCCCGAGGACGTCAAGGACAATCCGAAGATGGGCGGCTACGAGTTCATGGTGTCGAACGAAGTATTCCGTGGACGCTATCGGAAGAGCTTCGAGCGCCCCTCCCCGCTCACCCCCAACCGACCGGCCGAGTTCAAGTACAGCCTGCACGGCCAGAGCTACCGGTTTCAGAAGGGCCACCGGATCATGGTGCAGGTGCAGAGCACGTGGTTCCCGATCATCGATCGGAATCCGCAGACCTTCGTGCCGAACATTTTCCTCGCCAGGGAATCGGACTTCAAGGCGGCAACGATCACGGTCTACCGCACGCCTGCCATGGCGTCGCACCTCACGCTGCCGGTCGTCGGGACGACGGTTCCCTAACGCCTCGCTGAGTAGGGTCAGACCCTATTTGTCTTCGTGAATAGGGTCTCACCCCATTTACCGCTTTTTACCGAGTCCGACGTCAGGCGCTGTCTGTGATCTGCGCCGCATTTTCGGGGCGTGACTTGAGTCGCGTCTAAAGTGTCCCGGAAGTAATGGGCAAGGACTTCCTCGACGAGATCCTCAAGCGCGAGGGCGTGCCGCGGAGCGCGCACCTTCGCGTGAACGTCGTCGCGCGTCGCGTGCGCGTGAATCCCGACGGCACGCGGAGCGTCGTGAGCGAAACGCACTACCCGCAGGAGACGCTCGCGCGCAAGCGGTCGCGATCCTGGTGGATTGCGCTGGCGTTCGCGCTGTTCGGCACGGGACAGCTTGGCTACGGCGCGTGGGCCGGAGAAAGCGACGTCGCCGCGGCCGCGGTGTTTCGCGCCGATCAAAGCTGCTCGTCGCGCTGGATCGAGCCGCGGGAACCCGCCGTCGTCGCGCCACGAGGCGCCTGCCGGGTCGATACGGCCACGGTCGTCGCGCGACATACACGGAGCTCGCAGCGATCTGGACTCGACTATTGGCTCGTCACCGTGACACCCGATGGCAGCCGCGACGACTCACCGCTGCTCCACCGCGACGCGAAGCTGTGGGACCGCGTCAAGCCGACGCAGCGCATCACGGCACAACGGTTCGTCGCGCCCGGGTTTCACCTCACGGGCTCCATCACGGCCTTCGCGGACGACACGAGCATGGCGTTCACGTGGTATCACCCCGACGCGGGCACGCACCTCCAGTTCGCCAACATGCTGATCGGCGGTGGAATCGCGGTCGTCGGCGTCCTCATCATGCTGCGCCAGCGGTCGCGACCTCATGCGCCGCGACTCCTCCGCGATTAGCCCGCCGCTCCCCGAACGCCGTGGGTATCAGAGGGCCGGCGCGGGCAACACGCCGTCCACCAGAAAAGCGTCTCGCCCGAACGCGAAGTGATCGCGCGCGAAGTAGTCGCGTTTGGCGAGCTCCACGCGCTCACGGGTGGCCGTGCAGTGCCACGTTTCCAGACCACGCGGCCGCGCCGCGCCGAATACCGACGGCGTGAACGCGGCGACGTTCACTCCGCCTTCCGCGTCGCGCGCCGACGGATACCGAAAGAGCTCCACGCCCGACTCGCGCATGTCGCGACCCAGCGCCTGGGTCGCATCGTAGTGGGTCGGCGAGGCGATCGTGCGCCGATGCGCATCAAACGGAGGCGCCACGAGATCGATGCCACGTTTGGTACGCGCGCGCACCGTGAATGCCGTGAGCTGCGTGGTCACCGGGTCCAGGTCGGCGCGCGTGCCGTCGAGGAACAGGAGCCGGTAATACGCCACCTCGGCGAACGCGGTGCCCCGTGTCTCCGAGCCGTACCAGATTCCTCGTTCGTGCCGCGCGCCGAACCGTGAGCCGTGGCGCAGCGGTGGATATCGGAACGGTGTCGCGAGCAGATAATGCAGTCGCCCGCGAGTGGGGTCGGGCGGCTTGGCGCGATCGATCAGCTCCTCGAGCAGGATCTGCTCCTCCGCCGTGTCGACGAGCTTGCGGGTCGACACCTGATGCTGCGCCTCGACCACTCGCCAGGGCGAGAGCCGAAGCGGGCGGAGCTCAGAGACGCCCGCGCATCGCGTCCAGATACTGGACGACATCGACCAGGCCCTCGACGGCGCGGATGCGGTCCGCGGGAACGCCGCCGAGATGAGTATTCTCTGAATTGAGCCAGCGGCGCGCCTTGTCGTCGTCCCCGCCGACGAGCGCATCGAGGCTCCGGTACAGGCGCAGAAAAAGGAGGGCGAGCTCGCCCTCCTTGGTGTCCGGGTCCAGCCCCCGTCCATGATGCAGCCTCGAGACCGATGCCTCGCTCGATCCGATGACTGCCGCCAGTTGCTTGTTGCGGAGCCCGAGCCGGCCGGCAGCCGACAGGAGGGCCTTGGCCAGGACCGGCGCGGGATCCGAATGGACGGCGGGACGAATTGGCGCGCTCATCACCTGCAATAATGTGCCAGGTGGCTTTCAATTGCAATACTTAACCGTGCGGCGCGCGCCGCGGGACTCAGGCGATCAGTCGTTGCCCGCTTCGATCCACGGGTCGCGCGACATCCAGCCCGAGTCGGGGGCGAACAGAAACACCATCGCACCATCCGCAAGCTTGGGCAGTAGCCGCTCGGCGCGAGCCGGTTCCATGGCCGGGCAGCCTTCGCTGCGTCCCGCTTTGTCAGGCGTGACGTACGGCGCACCGTGCGCCACGACTCCGCGCGCGAACGCGTTGGTGTTGAAGCCGACCGACTCGCCCTCGAGCCGGAGACCAACCGAGCTGTACGCACGACCACCGGAGTGGCCCGTGAAATCGTACAGCGCCTTGGTCAGATAGAGTCCGAGCGAAGTCGCCGCGCTCCGCGCCGCGTTCGAGAAACGAGTGGGAGCGCCGTAGTGCGTCGCCGACGAGCCGCGGCCGTGGGCGACAGTGAACGGGCCGTCCACGATCTTGAGCGAAGCCATGTCGAACACGTAACCGCGGGGCTCCGTGGCAGGGAGACCGTAGTCCACGAAGTAGAGGAAGGGCTTCCTGACTTGTTCGGGATGCGCCGCCTTGAAGGCGAAATAGCTCTGGAAGGCGTCCTGCAGGGCTTTGGGATGGCTGAGCGGACGAACCGCGCCGGTAAGCGCGGCGAGCGCCTCGTTGATCTTGACTGCCATACCACTGGTCGCCTTGGTCACGACCGCCGCCCCTGTCGGAATGGAGTCACGGCCGCTCGGAACGGAGTCACGGCTGCCCGAAATGGCAGTCGCCACCGCGGCGACCGATCGCGAAATCGGCCCCGGATTCTCGCGCCCCGAAACTACCTGGCCACCGGCCAATGCCAATGCCACCGCGCCGATCAGGGCGTTCTGCGCGTACCCGTTCAGATTCATCGCGAAATCATCCTCCGCTGCGTCAAGACGACGCAGACGCACATAGTACAACGCGGGAGCTGATTAGCTCCCGAGCCGCACCTTTTTGAATTGGTCGGTGGATGAATGAATTTACCATATTGGGGTCCGAATTGTAACTAGTTGAGCCGTCAGGAATTACCCGATTTTTCTGGCTTGGGGCCGCCGACGGTGGATCAGCCCGCTCGCAGCGCGGTCGAGCACGTTACTGACTCGAGCAGGCCCACCCCGAACAGGACCCAACTCGGTGGCCGCGAGTACTACGGGAGTGCAGAGACGATGGCGTGGGTCCGCTTCTTCGCGGCGCCAGAGTCCAACAATCAATCGTTGGAGCAGTCATGAAGAAGTTCGCAGTAGTGGCCGCGACATTCGCGGCCCTTGCAGTGGCCGGCGTTGCAGAGGCCCAGGGAACGGGCGCTCCAGCGCCGCATCAACATCGCGCGGAGGGACGCGGCCCGATGGGTCGTGGTGGTCCGGGCATGATGCAGGGGATGCTTCTCAAGGGCATCACGCTCACCGACGCGCAAAAGGCAAAGCTCGACACATTGCGTGAAGCGCAGCGCACCGCGATGCAGGCGCAACGTGGACAGGGCCGGCCCGACTTCGCGGCCATTCGCGAAGCGCGCGAGAAAGGTGACACCGCGACGGCGAATCGTCTGATGGCCGAGCAGCGCAAGGTGATGGATGCGCACCGCGACGCACAGTTCGCGGCGATCCGGGCGATTCTCACCGCCGATCAGCAAAAGCAGTTCGATGCGAACGTCGCCGAGATGAAGAAGCACCAGGGCGACGAGATGGGCCACGGGATGCGTCCCGACAGCGCTCACAAGGGGCCGCGTCGGTAAACGAATTCGCGGTTTCGATCCACGAACGGCCTCGGAAAAATCCGAGGCCGTTTTTTGTCGCTACTTGCCTGCAGCGGCGTGGACGCGGGATACTTTCGACCTCGTGCACATCACCACTCGTTCCTGGAGGCCGACCCATGTATCTCATTCGCGAAATCATGTACTGCAAGCCGGGCAAGGTCCGCCCGCTGGTCGAGAAGTTCACGGCGATGGCCAAGCTGAGCGAAAAGGCCGGGATGCCACGAATGCGCATCATGACGGACTTCGTCGCCGATCGTTACTGGACGCTCGTCGCCGAAATGGAGGTCGCGAGCATCGCCGAGTTCGAGCGAATGAACGACAATCCGCCGATCAACGAGGAAGACGCGAAAGAATTCGAGAAGATCATGAAAGGGTACCATGATCTGGTCGAATACGGGAAACGGGAGATATACAAAATCGAGGCGTGACGGCGGAGTGCTGAGGGCGGGCGCAAACCGCGGAGGTGCCAAACGGCGAAGGTGCCAGACGACGGGAATGCCAAACCACGAGAGTGCCAAAAAGCGTGAAGAGCGAAGATGCCAAACGGCGGGAAAGTGCGGGTTCGTGGTTTCCCGCTCCTTGGCATTTCCGCTCTTCACGCCGTTAGGCACCTTCGTCGTTCGGCATTTCCGTTCTTTGGCATCTCCGCCGTTTGGCACCTCCGCTGTTTGCGCCCGCCGTCAGCCGTCCGCCCTCAAAGTCCGAGCAGTCCTGCCGCTCTCAGCTTCTCGTTCATCGCCGCGATCTCCTTCGCGGTCACCTGGTCGTACTCCGCTTTCGCAGCCGTGACTCGCTGATGCAGCAGCGCAGCGACTTCCTTCTGCGACGCCGTCGGCGCGAAATCGGATCCGCCCACGCTGTTCGCCAGATACTCGAGCTGCTCGGCGAGGCGCGGTGACCAGCGGACGTCGTCCTGGCCTCGTCCGGTGGTCCGACGCTGGAAGAGCTTTTCCTCGAGTTTTTCCAGCGTCGAGTCGAGCGAGTCGATCGCGGCGCTGACGCTCTTGCGTGATTCCGCCTTCGCCGAATCGGCACCGATCACCTTGACGAGCGACTGCAGCCGCCCACGCGTCAGCTCGAGCGAGTTGACCATCTGCACCACGTCCGTCATCTCCTGCCGGATCGATTGCACGAGCGCGACGTTCGCCTTCACGCTCTCGTCAGTGCCGCCGCTCTGCGGATCCTTGCGCAGCTCGAGCGGCTGCGTGAAGGTCTGTCCACGCGCCGCGAGCGTCACCGTGTAGCTTCCCGGCGGCTCGAGCACGGAGACGCGTCCGAAGCTCGGCGTGTTCTTTCCTTCGAGTCCCACCACCATCCAGTCGGCATAGAGCGGAGACGTGCGAAGCTTGCCCTGCGGCGTCGGGTCGCCGCGCAGATCCCAGTACGCGCGATTGATTCCCTGACGCATCGGGCCCTTCATCGTACGCACGACCGCGCCACTGGCATCCTTGATCGTGAACGTCACGCTGTCGAACGAGATGCTCTTCACGCCGGCGCTGTCCTTCACCACGCTGTCGCTGCCGGTCTTGAGCCAGTAGTTGATCGCGGCGCCGTACGGCGGGTTGAAGCCGGCGCTCGCGTCGTAGCCCACGGCAAAGATGCCTTCAGCATCACGAAGGCGGTACGCGACGCGGGGCTTGAAGAGCTGCGCGTCGCTCGCCATCACGCGCGGGCCCAGGTCGCGCAGCGGGGTGATGTCGTCCAGGATCCAGAACCCGCGCCCGTACGTCGCCACCACCAGATCGTTGAACTGTGGCTGGACCACGAGCCCGTAGACCGGCGCGTGCGGCAGGTTCATCTGCAACGGCTGCCAGCGCTCGCCGTCGTCGAACGAGATGAAGAGGCCGTTTTCCAACCCGAGAAACAGCAAGCCACGCCGCACCGGATCCTCGACGACGACGTGCGCATACGAGAGCGGCGTGTGGGCGAGCCCCGTCGTGATCAGCCGCCACGTCTTGCCGAAGTCTGTCGTCCTGTAGACCCAGGGATCGCGATTGTTCGCCTGGTGCCCGTCGACCGTGAGATACGCCGTGCCGGCGTCGTAGCGTGAGGCGGCGATCGAGCTGACGGTGCCCCACGTCCACAGGTTCGGAATGTTCGCTGTCACGTTGGTCCAGGTCGCGCCGCCGTCGCGCGTCACGTGCACCAACCCATCGCTCGTCCCCGCCCACAGAATCTTGCCGTCGATCGGCGACTCGGCGAGCGAGAACACGACCCCGGCGTACTCGACGCCGATGTTGTCGGGGGTGAGGCCACCTGATACGCCCATCTTCGAGCGGTCGTTGCGCGTGAGATCGGGCGAGATCACCCGCCAGGTGTTGCCGCTGTCCGTGCTCACGTGCACGTGCTGGCTGCCGACGTAGATCCGGTTGTGGTCGTGCGCACTCAGGAGCAGGGGCGCATTCCACACGAACCGGTATCGCGCGCTGTCGGCGGGCGCGCCGGCGACGTTCTCGGGCCAGACCTCCACGGAGTGCGATACGCCCGTCCGCACGTCGTAGCGCGTGACGATGCCGCCCACGCTGCCGGTCCCGGATGCGCTCGACCACACCAGATTGCCGTCGACCGTGTCGGGCGTGGCCCAGCCACTCTCGCCACCGCCCACCGTACGCCACATGCCGCGGACGATTCCCGGGGACTCTTCGCCTCCACCAGTGCGCGAATTGCTCGGGCCCATTGCGCTCGGGCCGTCCTGCCGGTTGCCGTACACGTTGTACGGAATCTTGTTGTCGATCGTGACGTGATACATCTGCGCGTTCGCCAACTGCACCTGGTTCCAGGTTCGTCCACGATTGATCGACACGGCGACGCCGCCGTCATCGCTCACGAGCATCCGATCGCCATTCGTCGGGTCGATCCACATGTCGTGATGATCGCCCCACGGCTGCTGGGAGAACGGGATGTCGACGATGTGCGCGCCTCCGTCGAGCGTCTTGGATAATGACGCCGAGACGAAGAACACCTCGTTCTCGTTGTCCGGCGTCACGGCGAGGCGGTTGTAGTAGTGCGTGCGACCTGCCATCTCGAGATCGCTGCTCATCAGCTTCCACGACGTGCCGGCGTCGTCGGAGCGGAACAGCCGCCCGCGCCCAGTCGGCTTGCCGTCCTGCGTCGGCACGCCGTCACCCGTCTCGATGAGCGCGTAGATCCGGTTGGGATCAGACTTGCTCACGGTGAGATTGATCTTGCCAACCTGGCCAAGCGGCAGCCCGTTGCCGGTTAGACGCTTCCACGTCGTGCCGCCGTCGGTGGACTTCCAGATTCCGCTCCCTGCGCCTCCGCTCGTCCGGCCCCACGTGTGAATCTCCATTTGCCAGAACGTCGCGTAGAGCACGCGCGGATTCGTCGGATCCATCACCAACTCGTTCGCGCCGCTCGAGTCGTTCACGAACAGCACTTTCTCCCACGTCTTGCCGCCGTCTGTCGTGCGGTAGATCCCCTTCTCCGGCTGCGGACCATATAGATGACCGAGCGCCGCCACGTACACGCGATCGGGGTCGCGCGGGTCGATGACCACGCGGGCGATGCGTCCGGTATTGTCGAGTCCCATCTTCGTCCACGTCTTGCCGGCGTCGATCGACTTGAAGACGCCCCAGCCGAGCGAGATGTGGCTTCTGATGAACGGCTCGCCGGTCCCTGCCCACACGACGTTGGGGTCGGAAGGCGCGACGGCGAGCGCGCCGATCGATGCGACTGGCTGACTGTCGAAGATCGACGACCAGTGAAGCCCGCCGTCGGTGCTCTTGAATATTCCGCCGGAGGCAGCACCGGCGTAGATGACGTTCGGGTCTCCGATCACGCCGGTCACGGTGCTGGCGCGATTTCCCTCGGGGCCGATGTAGCGGAATTTGAGCCGCGAGAAGACGACGGTGTCGGGCAAGCTATCAGAGGGGGGGACAGCACGACGCTCCGGCTGGTTCTTTCGTTGCGCGAGCGCGAGGCTGGGCCCGAGCAGGAGGATAGCGACGAACGATGCACGCATGAGCTGTGAGGGGGTTGAGCGATGAAGACGTCGAGATGAAAACGTCGATGCGTAGCAGTGCCGGTCACAAAGTACCTCGCGCGGTGGGGTACGCCACCCTGTCGATACCTTTATCGCCATTCGTATGCAGTCGAGGTGCGGGCACCGCACCGTGCACCTTTTCCTCGCACGCTGTGGGCAAAAGCTGTATGGCCAGGCCATCACGGCGGCCACACGTTGTGTGCTTGGCGGCCTGCTTCGCCAGGCAGGCTCAGGGCGCCGGATCGTGGGCCTTCTCCCGTCGCAGCAGCCGCATGTCGCGACGACCAGTCGCAAAGCGAACACAGGAGAAGCCCATGAACATCACCGAGAAAAAGGCCTTGTCTCGCCGATCCATCGAGGCGGTTTGGAATGACGGCAAGCTCGATGCGATCGACAATGTCCTGGCGCCGAACTTCCGTTACGTCGACCCGTCGGGTTCGTTCGAGCTGAAGAGCGCCGAAGAGTACAAGAAGTACGTGCAGTCAATCCGGAAGGCGTTTCCCGACATCAACCTGAAGATCGACGAACAGATCGCCGAGGGTGACACGCTCGTGAGCGTGGTGAAAATCACCGCGACTCATGAGGCAGAATTCCTTGGCGTGCCGCCGTCACACAAGAAGGCGACGATCCCGATGGTCGTGATCGAGCATTTCGAGGGTGACAAGGTCGCGAACGTATTCGCGCTGTGGGACACGTTGACGTTCCTGCGCACCGCTGGCGCATTCGAGCCGGCGATGGCCGGGTTCAAGGCGTAACCGGGTCCGACGCGCAGGCAGATGGATGTGCCGCGCCGGGAACGACCGGCGGTGTTCCCGGCGTCGGCATTATCCCTTCTTGAACCACTCCGGCGCGCCGGGCAGCATGCGCAGATCGTACTCGAGCAAGGTTTGTCCCTTGTCGGCGATCGCGCCGACGGTAAACCACCCGGTGCAATAGATCTCGAGATCGGCTCGATTGTCCCCTTCGACCGGCACGATCCGGGCTCGCGAGTGAAAGGTCGGATGGAGGAGGAAGGTGACGTCGCCATCGAGCGGCGCGCCCCCGCGTCGTTCGACGACGAGCCGGATGACCAGCGCTTTCTCGTACTTGACGCTGATTTCAGCGTTCAGCACGCGGCCGTTTGCTTCACTCGGATGTGTGCCGAAGATGCGGGTGACCGTGTCGTCGTTCCAATCGACGCCCGTGTGAAGGAAGCGATCGACCGGCGCGCGCAAGTTCTCCGGTAAATCGGTGGCAATCGATGCGGGCAGCTCGCCAGTCGGCGCTTGTTGCTCGAGCGTCACGGGCACCATTCCAGACGGGGGCGTCGCGGTCGTCGGTGGAACCAGCTTTCCCGAGGCGAGCTTTTCGGCGACTTTATCGGCCCGATCGATGCGCGACTCCTGGTCCTCGAGCTTTGACTCGAGCCAGTTGACGATGTCACTGTCGGCGCGCGCCTGGATACCGCCGTAGTAGATGCGTGTCCAGAGAAAGCTGGCGAGAAAGCCAATCGTGGCGAAGGCGATGAGAATGACCTCCGTCACCACGTTCGTCCCGGCCGGCGGCGGCGCTACCGACTTGGCGACCTGGTCGCCGATTTGCGCGAGCCCGTTTCCGATCTTTCCCAGCTCGACGAGGCCGACTCCGACGAGGATCTTGGTGAGCCAGTCGGCCACCTGCTCGAGGTTGTTGCTCGGCTCGTACGGCGCGGCCGCTTCGCGCCGAGTGTCGGCGCTCGTGGCAGTTTCCGAATTGCGCGGCCGCATCGTCCTCGGAATTCCGAAGAGGAAGCCGAGCAGGCCGCCGACGCTCAGCGCGGCGGTGCCGATCAGCGCCTCGATGGTGAGCAGCGTCCAGGATCGCGTCGTCGCGCCGTAGCCCGCCACGACGAGCGCTGCGAACGCGAGCGCGATCTGGAAGACGAGCCATGGTGGCCGCTCGCTGGTCACGCCGGGGCGAGCGACGCCACCAACCGCCCCTTTGATCGCTGACGCGCCGGCCCTTTTTGGCGAGGCGTCCGAGTAAGGGGTGAACCGCGAGCCGATCGAGCCGGCGGGGCGATCGGGGGCGGCGAGATCCTTGGGCTCGGACACGGGGACTCCTCGCGGTGGTCCGCGAGTATGTCGAGCAGTTGTGAATTGTGCAATACGAATGGAGGCCAGCGGTGGACGCGATAGTGAGATGAGGCGGCCTCGACCGTCGGCTGCGAATTACTGCCGAATGACGCAAATCCCGAACGACGGAAATGCAGAACTCCGAAGGGGCCTAACTGCCTGAAGATCGTGATCGCCAACGAGCGGGAAACTGCGCACGCGCCCCTTCCCGCCGTTTGGCATCTCCGGTCTTCACGCCTTTTGGCATCTCCCGCCGTTCGGTATCTCCGCTGTTTGGCATCTCCGCCGTTCGGCGCTTTCGCGGTCAGCGCCCGCCCCTCCTAGTCCGCCGTTCAATCAGCGGCCGCCAGTGCCGCCACTCCAAGCTCTCCCGGCTTCTCGATCACGTTGTCGATCAACCCGTATCGCTTCGCCTCGGCGGACGAGAACCAGTGATCGCGCTCGAACTCGCGCTCGATCCGCTCCAGCGGCTGGCCTGTGTGCTTGCCGAGCAGTTCGAAGAGCTTGGCGCGATTGTACAGGATCTCCCTGGCCTGGATCTCGATGTCGGAGGCCGTACCACCGCCGCCCTGCTGCGACGGCTGGTGCATCATGATCCTCGCATTCGGCAATGCTGCGCGACGACCCTTTTCTCCCGCGGTGAGCAGGAAACAGCCCATACTCGCCGCCATGCCGACGCACGTCGTGCACACCGGCGACGTGATGTGCTGCATCGTGTCGTAGATGGCGAGGCCCGAATTGACGTCGCCGCCTGGCGAATTGACGTAGAACTGAATCTCCTTGCCCGGCGCATCCGCCTCGAGGAACAGAAACTGCGCGATCAGAATGTTCGCAACATCGTCATTGACTGGCGTACCGAGGAAGATGATGCGATCCATCAGCAGTCGCGAAAAGATGTCGTAGGTCCGCTCGCCGCGGGGTGAACGCTCGATGATGTAGGGGATGTTCAGTGTCGACATGAGTTCCTCAGCGTGTGCGATCGTTCTTGAGTGCGATGGCGAGCGCGCGGGCGAGCGCGCGAGCCGCTTCGGGTGAATGGTGGGCAGCATGCGACGCGGGGACCACGGCCCAGGCGTCGCCGGGGAGCGGGATCATCGTCGCCGCGCCGGGTAGCGCTCGGGGACCGCTGCTGCTCTCAGCGACGATGGACGGGGAGCGGCGCACGGAATCTCGCGCGCGGGCATCGGCCACTCGCGCCGCGACGAAGTCCTTGAGAGCATCGTCCTTCGCGCCGCGCATCGCGGTGCGCGCCTCGGCCAGCGTCACGAGCCCGAGATAGCCGGCGAGCCGCGCGCCGGCAACCTGCCAGAGGTGTCGCAGGCCGTAGCGCGATGCCGTCGTCCGACCTTCCGGCGGATCGATGATGTCCTTGCGGCGATAGTAGTGAACCGTGTTGACGGTGAACTCCGACGCGGTCTCCGGATCGAGCCCGAGCGCGGCCACGAGGTCCTGCAGCAGCCGCACCAGATCCTCGGCCTCGAGCGGGGCGGCTGCGTCGGGCACGACGCGGCCGCGCCACGCCTCCAGCTCGGCGGCTACCGACCGATGGATCTCGCGTCGCGCCATGCTCAAGGCCGAGCCGCGGGACGCGCCGGAGTCTGGCGACCCGCGAGTGGCCTTGGCGCATCCTCCATCAGTGCCTCCACGCTACCGATCACGAGCCGTAGCTCGATCACGGTCGCCTGCGACTCGAGTGGACCGAGGCGTATGGGAATGAACCGCTGGTCCGAATGACCCGTGAGACCAGTGCCCGCGGCGCGCTCGAATAGGCTCAGCGGCTCGCTGACGATCGCCTCCTGCAGGGCCGCCACGTCGGACTGTAGCGCCGTGAACTCCGCCGGGTATGGCAGCGGTCTGGCCGGCGAGACGACGTCCGACTCCGTAAAGCGCCTCGTGATCACGGGCGGCATCCCCATTCGCGACTCGCGCCTGGGCAGCTCACGCCTGAAACCCGCGCGGATGAGTCCAAGGTCAGGATTGTCACGCCCGCCGTCAGGACCGAACACCGCTTCGCTTCCCTCGGCGAAGACCGTGAATCGCCCATCCTCCGCCGCATCGATTGGGCGCTCGAGCTCCATCGTGCTCCACGGCTCGAGCACCAATCCGCCCGCCGTCACACGATTGCCGTCGATGTCGATGTCGACCACGCAATTCAGCGCGCTCGAGTTGCGCAGCCTCAATCGATAGACCTGTCCGGGCCTCGCGAGTACATGCCCGGAGTCCAGCTCCTTCACCTTTCCGTGCCCGTGGGGCACGACTTCGACCGCGAAATCACCGTTGCGCATCGCCGCTCCGCCGTTGGACCTGTCGGTAGTATAGCAATGGTACAACAATGGTGTCAATATTCGACAAGGCGCCTAAAAAGCGCCTAAAGAGGGTCAGAGTCGAATTAGGTCATAACGGCGTTAAGGGCTCTAAGCAGGGTCAGAGTCGAATTGCGACGGTAACTCGACTCTGACCCTAATTACACTAATTACAGCGTGAAGTGGAGGCCGATGCCCGTGAGCCGCACCTGCTCGCGATGGAACTGCCCGTACGGCGATGGCCCATTGTAGTACTCGGCGAGGATGCTCCACCGGCGCGAGGGGGCGAGCGCGTCATGCGGGCGCCCGAACTCGAAGCCCGCGCGCACGCTCACGCCCGTTCGAGTCGTCGTGTCGTTCACGACCTTGGCGTCGACCGCGGCGACGAAACGTCCGACCGCGAGCGGCCCAAAGTCGATGTTGGCGCGCGGGCGCAGCTCGAGGCCGCCGTGCGCGAGCCGCTCCGGAAGATCGACTGGATCGCGCCGCACGAAGTCCTCGCCACCCCCGTAGATGCGAAGCGCCGAGACGTCCAAGGAGAGCAGCACCTCCGCCGACTCGAACGACAGATTCTCACGTTTGGGCGGATTGTCGCGCGCCAGGAGCTCGTCGCCGAGGTGGGAGCTTTGATGATAGATCCGCGCGCGACCGGAGAACGGGCCGGCGCGGAAGGTGAGCGGGACTCCGATCAGATAATCGGCGTTCAGCAGATCGTACGAGGAGGTGCCGAGGTCGAACTGTGCGAACACGGCACCCGCGAGTCCGAGTTGCAGGCCATCACCAGGCTTCACCGCGCCGGTCCGGAAGAACGGGAACTGATCGGCGATGCCCACGGCGCCGATGTCCGTGGCCAGGTCCTTCTCGTTCCCGCGCTGATAGATCACGAACGAGCGTGTCGCCTTGGGATCGGCGATCAACGGGCAAAACACGTCACCGTGCGGTAGCGCGATGTACTTGCCGCGCTCCGCCGCGGGTCCGATCGAGCCGCAGCGCCCTGGATAGGAATCGGACGTCGAGTCCTGTGCACTTGCGGGCTGACTGCAGAAAACTGCGAGCACGGCGACCACGGTCGCTCGGGCGAGTGGACCAACGTGACATCTCGACATGCGAGCGCCTCTCGTTCGCGGGAAAAGGGATTCCGCAATGCGGGTGTTCAAAACGTACACACGCTGGGTCCACCCAGTCAGAAAATCGGTGACGCTGGTCAAGATGTGATTGCCCCCCGCAGCCATGCTCGCTTGCCCTGGAGGGGCCAGGGCTCGTATCCTACGAACATGTCGCGGCCAAGGCCAAACTCGGCGCATCAGTTGCTGGTCGACTCGGCGAGCGTCCTCCGGACATGAGCGCGTTGATCGCCTCACTTCGCTCGGCGCTCCGCCGCGAGATGACGCCCAGGAACAAGGCGGGCGCGATTCTGGCCGTGCTCACATGCCCGTGCCATGTGGTGATGGTCGTATTTCTGCTCGCTGGGACGGCGGTGGGCACCTGGCTCGCCGCGATTCGCGCGTACCTTGTCGGAGCATTCGCGCTGCTCTTTCTGGTCGGTCTCTATTTCATGGTGCGACCCGACCCGAATGCGTGCTCGACGGACGCCTGCCAGCCCAGCCGCGGCAAGTAGTCTCAGGCCCTCTGTCGATTTTCTGGAGCGTCGCTCGACGTCAGGATAGAGCCGCGGCCTGACGGCCGCCGGATCCTACCGACCAATCCCAAGGAGACAAGGCGATGCGTTTCATGATGATCGTGCACGGCCCCGAGGATTTCGGCAAAGCTGGCCCGCCGCCGCAGGCGCTGATGGACGCGATCGGGAAGCTTGGCGAGGAGGCGTTCAAGGCGGGGACGATGGTGTCGATGGGCGGCTTACGGCCGACTGCTCAGGGCGCCCGGATTCGTCAAAAGGGCGGCAAGCTCGTGACGACCGACGGCCCGTTCACCGAGGCAAAGGAAGTGATCGGCGGCTTCAGCATCATGGAGCTCCCGTCCAGGGAAGCGGCGATGGCCGAGGCGCAGAAGTTCATGGAGCTCCATCGCAAATACTGGCCGCAGTGGGAAGGCGAATGCGAGGTGCGGCAGATGTACGACGAGGGCGAGCAGCCGGATTTCTAGG
>DATISA010000093.1:0-3145 GCA_035469245.1 Gemmatimonadaceae bacterium | reverse complement strand
GTTGTTGTCGGATAGCCCCCACTCGGCGTCGATCCAGCCGCGCTTCTCCAGGCGGTGGAGCGCGGGATAGAGCGAGCCCTCTTCGACGCGCAGGACGTCGCCCGTGACCTGCTGGATCCATCGCGCGACGTCGTAGCCGTGGGCCGGTCCCCAAGTCAGGGTCTTGAGGACGAGGAGGTCGAGCGTGCCCTGGATGAGGTCGAGCGATTGCGCGCGCATGCGGGCCGTCCCATAGAATGGCTCTGGGACGATAGGTCGTCGCCCCATAGAATGTCAATGGGAATAGACACGGGCGGTGGGGGAAAGGTTTGCGGCCGGTCGGAAGATGGATCGCAATCCGACGCGCCGTGCCCACGCCAGAGTGCGCTGACGGGCCAGCTGGGGCGAAACGATTCAACCATCACAGCCGTTGGGGTATCCAACACATACTCCCCATGCATCTGTCGAAGCCCGTGCCCTTGGCAGCCATTCGTATGATCGCAGTCGCCCTGGCGCTGACGTTCGCCGCTCTTCCGGCGACCGCACGCGCGCAATGCCGCGTCGCGCCGTGCCAACCGGCACCGCCGGCTGCCGATGCCGCGCGGCGAGACGGCCCGGTTCGAATCGACGGCCTCCTCACGGATTCGGCTTGGAATCGAGCCACGCCGATCACGCAGTTCCGACAGATTCAGCCGAACGAGGGCGAGCCGTCGTCGCTGCCGATGGAAGTCCGCATACTGTATGACGACGACGCGATCTACATCGGCGCGCGCATGCGCGAGCCGGGTGGCGTCGCGGCACCGCTGGCTCGGCGAGACCAGTTGCTCGACGCGAACGGGAACAACGGCTCGTTCAACTCGCTCACCACCGACAAGCTGATCGTCGACTTCGATCCCTATCACAACCACCTCGACGATGCGCTGTTCGAGGTGAATCCGGCTGGGGTAAAGGGCGACCAGTTCAACGGCGATCCGTCGTGGGATCCGATCTGGGAGGCAGCGGCGCACGTGGACGCCGACGGCTGGACCGCCGAGATGCGGATTCCGCTCAGCCAACTCCGCTTCTCGCGCGACCGCGCGCAGACGTGGGGCATGCAGATCTGGCGCTACATCGACCGGTTGAACGAGCGCGATATGTGGGCATTCTGGCGCCGCAACGAGCCGGGCGGTCCGGCGTTCTTCGGCAATCTGACGGGCCTCGAGATCGGCCAACGCCCGCGGCAGCTCGAGCTTCTGCCGTACCTCGTCACCGGCAGCACCTTCAAGCAGGTCCCGTCGTCCGATCCGTACCACAAGAACCCGGACGAGCGCTTCGCCGCCGGTGGCGACATCAAGTATCTGCTCACCTCGAATCTCACGCTCGATGCCACGATCAATCCCGACTTCGGTCAAGTCGAGGTCGATCCGGCGGTCCTCAATCTGAGCGCGTTCGAGACCTACTATGAGGAGAAGCGGCCGTTCTTCGTCTCGGGCGCGAGCGCGTTCGATTTCGGGGGGATGCGCTGCATGTTCTGCAGCAACACTTCGGGCCTCGATGCCTTCTACTCGCGTCGCATCGGCCGCCCGCCCCAGCTCAATCCGTACGTCGACGATACCGCGGCGTTCGCCGACGAGCCGACCAACACCTCCATCCTCGGCGCCGCCAAGATCACTGGTCGGACGCAGGGCGGATACAACGTCGGCCTCCTCGACGCGGTCACCAACCGCGAGACGGGGCGCTTTCGCCCGGCGTTGAGCGCGCCCGAGGCGACCCAAATCGTGGAGCCGTTCACGAACTATTTCGTCGGTCGGGCGAAAAAGGAGTTTCGGGACGGCGCGACGACCTTCGGCGGCATTCTGACGTCGGCCGCGCGTAGCATGGACGATACGGTTTTGAGCGACCGCCTGCGCAGCCACGCCGAAGCGGCGGGCGTCGATTGGCGGCACACCTGGCATCGGCGCGAGTACTCCTGGATGGGCAGCGCACTGCTCTCGAACGTGGGCGGGTCGGCGCCGGCAATCGCGCTCACTCAACACTCGAGCGCGCGCTACTTCCAGCGGCCGGATCGCGCGGCGGCTTCGGACGGGCTGTTCACGACCGGCTACGACACCAACCGGACCTCACTCCAGGGCTACGGCCTCTTCACCCGGGTCGGCAAGGACAACGGTACGCTGTTGTGGGAGGCGATGGCCAACGTGCGGAGCCCTGGCTTCGAGGCGAACGATCTGGCGTTCCTCGACCGCGCGGACTTCAAGTGGCTCAACGGCAACGTCGGCGGGCAGTGGACCACGCCGACGAGCTGGTACCGTAACATCTCCTTCACCGCCGGCGGCGCGACGCAGTACAACTACAACAATGACAAGACTGAGACGGAGCTGCAGACGTTCTACGCGATGGAGTTCCCGAACTATTGGAACCTGCGGGCGTTCTACATCCAGGACGTCCCGGCGTACGACGACCGCGCGACGCGCGGCGGTCCAGTCGTGAAGCGATCGGGATACCATCTTGGCGTCGTCGAGGTATCCACCGATGCGCGCGCGCCCGCGGTCTTCGATTTCACGGTCCGCGGCCTCACTGGCATCGGCGATCCGATTCACATGCTGGCGTTGTCGCCCGGCATGGCGCTCAAGCCGGCGGCGAACGTGTTCATTCAACTTTCACCGAGCTACCAGCGGTCGCAGGATGCGGCCCAGTACGTGGAGGCGGTAAGGGATCCGACCGCGACGGGCTTCTTCGGCACGCGCTACGTGTTCGGCTTCGTCACGACCAAAGTCGTGTCGCTCGACACAAGGCTGAATTGGACGTTCACGCCGAATCTGACCCTGCAGCTCTTCGCGCAGCCGTTCATCGCCAGCGGCGACTACTCGTCCTTCCGCGAGTTCGCCGCACCACGCAGCATCACGAAGCTCGTCTACGGACGCGATGTCGGCACCATCACCCACGACGCGACAGGGAACCAGTACACCATCGATCCCGACGCCCGCGGACCCGCGCGTCCATTCACGTTCACCAATCCGAATTTCACAGCGAGCTCGCTGCGTGGGACGGCCGTGCTGCGCTGGGAGTACCGTCCCGGCTCGACGCTGTACTTCGTATGGACGCAGGAGCGCTCGGGTTCCGACGCGATCGGCAATTTCGATCTCCAGAGCGCGCGAACAGCGATCCTTCGCGATCGGCCGACGAACGT
>DATISA010000092.1:0-17695 GCA_035469245.1 Gemmatimonadaceae bacterium | reverse complement strand
CCGGAAACGAGCCTTCTCTGGAGGACAGAGCGATGTGGGCCGGCTTCGTCGAGCTGATTCGGATGGTCATCTTCGCCGCCGCGCACGTGTGCGGCGGGAGCCTCGGCGCCGCGATCGTTGCGGTTTCCATCGTCGTACGTGTCGCGATGCTCCCGCTGACGTTGAGGCTTGCCCGGCAGGCGCGGGAACAACAGGCGCGGCTCGCCACGCTCAAGCCCAAGGTGGAGGCACTCCAGCGGCGGTACGCTGGAGATCCGGCGAAGCTCGCGCGGGAAGTGCAAGCGCTGTACGCCGCGAACGGCCTTCGCGTGTTCACGCCGGGTGGATTCGTTGGTTTCCTCGTGCAGGCGCCGCTGCTCGGCGGACTCCTCGCTGCCGTGAGAGGCGGATTGGGATCGAGAGCTCGATTCCTCTGGATCGCTGACCTTTCGCGGCCCGATGCGTTTCTCGTCGGCGTCGTCGCTCTGCTGACCGGAGCGATCGTTTCGATCCCCGGGCTGCAGAGCGGCACGAGCGCGCCGAGCACGATCCTGGCGCTCGCGCTCGGCGTCGGCGGCACGATCTTCTTCCTCTGGTCGGCGTCCAGTGCCGTGGCGCTGTCCTTCGGGGCAGGCTCGCTCGTCTCCGGCGTTCAGAATTGGCTGGTCTCGCGCGAGTCCGCCAAACCCGCATGATCAGTCTGCTTCGCCGGATTCTGTACTGGAGCACGAGGCCAGCGTTGCGCCTCGTGCTCATGGTGCTGCCGGTGGAGGACCCGTGGGCGCGATTCGAGTATCGCGTTCCCGTTCGTCGCTATGGCCTCGGCGCAAAGCACGATTTCGGCTGGTACCTCGAGGGCGACAGCTCGGTCGTGACCGCATCGATCGAGGAAATCCAGGAGTGGTTGCTGTCGTGCGACTACGTGCGCGACCCGGAGCTCTTTCACGAGGCCGACTTCTGGCAGCATCCCACGACTTTCGAGCGGTTGCGGCAGGGAGACTGTGAGGATCACGCGCTGTGGGCGTGGCGCAAGTTGCTCGAGCTCGGCTACGACGCCGATCTCGTGTCCGGACGATGCCTGCCGTGGAGTCCGGACGCCTCCGATGCGCAGCGGGGCCATGTGTGGGTCGTGTTCCGCCAGGACGGCGAGACGTATCTCTTCGAGACGGTGGCCAAGTCGCGCGACGGGATGATCCAGCGGCTCGCGGACGTTGCCTCCGCGTACCGGCCGGAGTTCGGCGTGGATCGGCTGCGCAACAGATACGCGTTCAATGGATTTTTGCTCACGCTGCGGGACCGCGAGTTCGGTGCTCGGCGCGTGGAGTCGCTCAGCGCGTAATCCATTCGTAATTCACAACTGACTCCGCCGGCTTGCCGATCGCTCGGCCCAGTACGGATCGAGCGATAGGAAAATGCCTGCCTCGGACCTACACTCCTCGAAGGTTGACGCGGCGCGAAACCGCCAGTGCATGGACAGCTATTGACGACGCAGACACGAACGACCTCGAGGAGCACCGCGCCCGTCCTTGTCATTGGGGCCACCGGTCGAATCGGTCGTGCGGTGGTCGGCGAGCTGCGGCGCGCGGGCGTGCCGGTGCGCGCGCTCTCTCGCCAGCCCGCGACGGCCCAGTCTGACGCCGGCGTCGAATCGGCTGTCGGTGATCTTACCGTTCCCGAGTCGCTCGACACGGCGCTTCGCGACGTACGAGTCGTATTCCTCGTGTGGACCGCCGGGCCGGGCTCGATGCCGGAGGTGGTCGAGCGCTTCGCGCGGAGCGTCGAGCGCGTCGTGTTCCTGTCGTCGCCGCACCGGACGCCGCACCCGTTCTTCCAGCAGCCGAACGCGATGAGGACCTTCCACGCCGATATCGAGCACGCTCTTGCGTCGTCGGGTCTCGCGCCGACCATTGTCCGACCGGGGATGCTCTCCGCGAACGCGGTCGAGTGGTGGGCCGATCAGATTCGGGCGGGCGACGCGATCCGCTGGCCATACGGCGCCGCCGAGACAGCGCCGATCGACGAGCGAGACATTGCGGCGGTCGCAGTGCGAGCGCTGTGCGACTCCGCGCACGCGGGCCAGGACTACGTCATTACCGGACCCGCGGCGATCAGTCACGCCGGCCAGGTGCAAGTCCTGGGAGAGGTGCTCGGGCGGCGTCTCCGATTCGACGAGCTCACGCCGGACGAGTTCCGGCGCGATACGGCGAGCCGCTGGCCCGCGCCGGTTGTCGAGATGCTGCTGTCCGCGTGGGGGGCGACTCTCGGACACCCCGCGTACGTGACGTCGACGGTGGCCGAGGTCACGGGCGCGCCGGCACACACGTTCGCCGACTGGGCGACGGCGAACTCCGATCGGTTTCGGAGCGAGTGAGCGGGGAACTGTCTTGTACGTCGCGGTCGTTGGGCCGGGTGACAGCGCATCTGTCGACGTGATTGCCGATGCAACCGAAGTCGGCGGGTTGATCGCGCAACGTGGGTGGATCACGCTGACGGGCGGACGGAGCGTCGGCGTCATGGCCGCTGCCGCCGCGGGCGCGCGCGCAGCGGGCGGGCTCGCGATCGGACTCCTGCCCGGCAGCGATCGCAGCGACGCGGCGCCGGATCTCGCCGTCGCATTGCCGACAGGACTCGGCGAAGCCCGCAACGCGGTGCTCGTTACGGCGGCGGACGCCGTGATCGCATGTGGCGCCAACCCGGGAACCGCGTCGGAGATCGCGCTCGCGCTCAAGGCGAACAAGCCGATAGTGCTCGTGAAGCCCAGTCCGACCACGGCGGCGTTCTTCTCTTCGATTGCTGGGGACGCGCCGTTCCGCGTCGCGCACACGCCGGCCGAAGCGGTCGAGTGGGTCGCCGCACAACTGCGCAGCGCGAGTCGCTGAAGGACCAGCAAAGCGAGGTGCGCGCTGATCCACTTGATGATCGCGCCGCAGAGACCCAACGATGGTGGAGCGCGTTCGGTCAGCTCGGCCGCGGGCTGGCGGGTGCCGGCGCGAATCCATCTATTTGCTTCCCTCTCAACTCCTCAGGTGTGAAGCGATGACGGCGGGCAGCGAGTCGGTCGAGCGAATTCGATGCTACTGCGCGATGTGCATCTCGCGCTGCGGCTCGATCGCCGTCGTCGAGAACGGACGCTTTGTCGCGCTCGAGCCGGATCCGTCACATCCGACGGGCAAGGCGCTGTGTGCGAAGGGCCGCGCGGCACCCGAGCTCGTGTATCATCCGGACCGGCTGCTGTATCCGATGAAGCGTACGAGACCCAAGGGCGACGCCGATCCGGGTTGGCAGCGCATCAGCTGGGACGAAGCGCTCGATGTAACGGCGGCAAAGCTGCGACAAATTGCCGAGGAATCGGGACCGGAGAGCGTCGTCTTCGGTGTGCCGTCGCCTTCCACGTCGGCCTCCGCGGATTCGCTCATCTGGTTGGAGCGGCTCATGCGAGCATTCGGCAGCCCCAACGTGTGCAGCTCCATGGAGCTGTGCGGGTGGGGGCGCTTTGGCGCGACGTTGTACACCTTTGGCGCCAGCGTTCCCGGTAATTATCTGCCGGACCTCGAGCGTGCGGGCTGCATTCTGTTTTGGGGATACAATCCGAATCTCGCGCGGATCACGCACGCGACGGCAACCGCGGCGGCGGTCAAACGCGGCGCCCGACTGATCGTCGTCGATCCGCGACGCGCCGGACCGGCGGCGAAGGCGGACGTGTGGCTGCGCGTGCGGCCTGGCACCGATGCCGCGCTGGCGCTGGGGATCGCGCACGTGATGATCGACCGCGGCTGGTACGACGCGGAGTTCGTGCGCGACTGGACGAATGGTCCGCTGCTCGTCCGCTCCGACAACGGCCGACTGCTGCGGGAGAGCGATGTCTCGAACGGCGGAGACGCCGGTCGTTACCTCGCGTGGAGCGACGCGGACGACCACTTGGTCAGCTACGATCCAGCGACGCGCGCGTATGAGAAAACTGGCATCAAGCCGGCATTGTTTGGCCGGTTCGCGGTCGAGACGCTGCGGGGCCGCGTGGATTGCCAGCCGGTGTTTCAGCTCGTCGCCGAGCAGTGCGCGCAATACACACCCGGGCGCGTGGCTGAAATCTGCGGCATCGCGCCCGAGCAAACCGAACGTGCCGCGCGGCTGCTGTGGGAATCGCGGCCCACCGCGTACTACGCCTGGAGCGGCGTCGAGATGCAAACCAACTCGACGCAGATCGCGCGCGCGATCGCGCAGCTCTACACGCTGACCGGAAGCTTCGATTCGGCGGGCGGGAACGTGCTCTTCGCATCGGTTCCGACGGGCCCAGTTGGCGGCGAGGAGTTCATGACGCCGGAACAGCGCCGGAAGACGCTGGGGTACGTCGAGCGGCCGCTGGGTCCGGCCCGACTCGGACACGTGTCCTCGGGCGAGATGTACCGCGCGATTCTCGAGCACGAGCCGTATCGCGTGCGAGGGCTCGTCGGCATGGGCGGTAACCTGCTGGTCGCGCATTCGGACGGACGACGCGGGCGAGAGGCGCTCGCGGCGCTCGAGTTCTACGTGCACGCCGATCTGTTCATGAACCCGACCGCCGAGTTGGCGGACGTCGTGCTCCCCGTGGCGAGCCCGTTCGAGCGCGAAGCATTGAAGGTGGGCTTCGAGATCAGCCAGGAGGCGCAATCGCTGGTGCAGTTGCGACGGCGAGTCGCCGAGCCGCGCGGGGAGTCGAGGGCCGACGTCGAGATCATCTTCGAGCTGGCCCGCCGCCTCGGCTTGGGCGATCGCTTCTGGGAGGGCGACATCGACTCCGCGTACCGTGCCTATCTCGCGCCGTCGGGTGTGACTCTGGAGTCACTGCGCAACACGCCGGGCGGTGTGAGAGTGCCGCTGCAGACGCGTCATCGGAAGTTCGCCGACACGATCGACGGCCACGCCAAAGGCTTCGCCACACCAAGCGGAAAGATCGAGCTCTTTTCCGAGACCATGCTCGAGCAAGGCTATCCGCCGATACCGGATTACCAGGAGCCACTCGTTGGTCCCGTGTCGCGGCCGGACCTGCTCGGCGACTACCCGCTCGTCCTCACCTGCGCCAAGAACACGCTCTTCTGTGAGAGCCAGCATCGGGCGCTGCCGAGCCTCCGGCGGCTTGCCGTGGATCCGGAGGTCGAGCTGCACCCAGCGTCTGCCGCGGCGCGCGGCATCACTGCCGGCGATTGGGTGCACATCGAGACACCGGAGGGCAGCGTCCGCGCCCGCGCGCGGATGAACGACTCGCTCGAGCCAAACGTGGTGTGCGGACAGCACGGATGGTGGCAGGCGTGTCCGGAGATCGGCGCACCCGGGTACGATCCATTCAGCTCCGATGGCGCGAACCTGAATCTGATAATTGGCAACGCGGCCATCGACCCGGTGAGCGGCTCCGTCCCGCACCGGGCCTACCTGTGCCAGGTGCGTCGGGCAAATTGAGGACAGAGCACCCCCGGCAAGTTTCTTGACCAGACGCGCGGCGGCGGTGAAACGGCCGCAGCCTGTTGCGCGGAGCCGTTCGTGGATGCAACTTGGCCGCTGCTGTGTCGAGCGGATGCCGCCGAGGGCGTGCGCTCCACCTCGGGCCCGACCGGCTTCCTTCCGAAATTCGAGCGCGTCCTAAACTCGGGACCCCCCGAATGCCCGAACTACTCGGCAAGCTGCGCGAGTCGCTCGCCGGCCGCTATGAGATCGAGCGTGAGCTCGGTCGTGGCGGAATGGCGACCGTGTACCTCGCACGCGACACCCAGCACGATCGCGCGGTCGCCCTCAAAGTGCTGCACCCGGAGCTCGCCGCGTCGCTCGGCGCCGAGCGTTTTCAGCGCGAGATCAAGCTCGCCGCCAGTCTGCAGCATCCGCACATCCTGGGCGTATACGACTCCGGGAGTGCCGACGGCTACCTGTGGTTCACGATGCCGTTCGTCGAAGGCGAGTCGCTTCGCGACCGCATCTCGCGCGAAAAGCAGCTGCCGGTGGCCGATGCCGTGCGCATCACGCGCGAGATCGCGCTGGCGCTCGACTTCGCGCACCGCAAGGGCGTCGTCCATCGCGACATCAAGCCGGAAAACCTGCTGCTGATCGACGGCCAGGCGATGCTCGCCGATTTCGGGATCGCGCGAGCCCTCGGCGCCGACACGGGCGAATCCCTCACCAGCACCGGCATGTCGATCGGGACGCCGGCGTACATGAGCCCCGAGCAGGCGTCGGGTGAGAGCGGCATCGACGCGCGCACGGACATTTACTCGCTCGGCTGCGTGCTGTACGAGATGCTGACGGGCGAGCCGCCGTTCAGCGGGCCGACGATGCAGGCCGTGATCGCGCGCGTGATGACCGAGACGCCACGTCCGATCACCGCCGTCCGGCCGAGCGTGTCGCGACAACTCGCCGGCGCGGTGATGCAGGCGATGGCCAAGACGCCGGCGGACCGCCCGTCGACCGCTGGCGAGTTCGCGCGGCTGCTCGAGTCCACGGCGACGATGCCGGCGGCCGCGCCGCTGATGCCACAGTCTCGAAGCGGCCGGTGGGCGGTGATCGCCGCCGCGGCGGTCGTGGTGGTCGCTGCTGGAACGTTCGCGGCAACAAAGCTCCGTCACACAGGCGGGCCGTCGATCGAACGCATCGCCGTCTTGCCATTCGAGAATGCCGGTGGCACCGATGACGAATACTTCGCCGACGGCATGACCGACGAAGTGCGCAGCAAGCTGTCGACGATTGGCGGTCTTCGCGTCACCGCCCGCGCGAGCAGTTCGCAGTACAAGCGGTCTCGCAAGACGCCGCGAGAGATCGGCAAGGAGCTGGAGGTACAGTATCTGCTCACCGGTACCGTGCGCTGGTCGAAGGCGAACGGCGTGAACCGCGTGCGCGTGACGCCGGAGCTGATCCAGGTCTCGAACGCCGAGAGCAAATGGAGCCAGCCCTACGACACCGTTCTCTCGGACGTGTTCGCGGTGCAGGCAGCGATCGCCTCCAAGGTGGCGGAAGCGCTGAACGTCGCGCTGGCCGCGCCCGTGCAGGCCCACATCGCCGAGGCGGCGACGTCGAACATCGACGCGTACGACGAATTCCTCAAAGGCGAACAAATCACGAACTCGCTTGGCACCAGCGATCAGATGGTGCTGACGAACGGGCTCGCCCACTACGAGAAGGCGGTGCAGCTCGACAGCACGTTCGTGCGCGCGTGGAGCGCCATCGCGCGCTCACTGGGCTCCATCTCGAGTAGCGCGCCGAGCAAGGAAGGGGTGGCGCGCGCCAAGTTCGCGGCCGAACGGTCGATGCAGCTGGCGCCGGATCGCGCGGAATCGCGGCTGGCGATGGGATCGTATTTGCGCGACATCGCGCTCGACTATCCGGGCGCGCGCGAGCAGTACCTGGAGGGGCTCAAGCACGAGCCGAGCAACCCCGATCTGCTCATCGGGTTGGCGGGGCTCGAGCGCTCGCTCGGCAAGTTCGACGACGCGCTGGCGCATGCCAAGCAGGCCGCGCAGGTCGATCCACGCTCGGTGGCCAGCGCGCGACGGCTGGCGGGCGCGTACCACGACATGCGGATGTATCGCGAAGAGCTGGCGGCATGGGATCACGCGCTCGCGCTCGCGCCGACGAACCTCGCGATGATCCAGGGCAAGGCGTTCGGCTATCTCTCGCTCGGGCAGCTCGACAGCGTCCACACGCTCGTCCAGGAGAAGCTCAAGACGGTCGACACGACGGCGCTCCTCGTGCGCTTTGCGCTCTATCAGGAAACGATGTGGACGCTGCCGCCGGAGTTGTGGCCCAAAATCCTCAAGCTCACCGTCGCCGACTTTGGCGGCGACAAGGGGCACTGGGGGCTCAAGCTCGGGCACACCTACCGGCTGCTCGGCGACACCGTGCGCGCGCGGATGTTCGGCGACACGGCGCGCCTGGCCTTCGAGGCACAGCTCAAGGATTTTCCCGACCGCGCGCAGCTTCGCGAGCTACGCGGCCGGGCGCTGGCGCTGGGCGGCCACAAGCAGGAGGCGATCGAGGAGGCGGACCGTTCGCTCGCCCTCCGAGAGACGACGCTGGACGCGTCGCTCAGGCCGTACGTGCACTTCCAGGTTGCGAGAATTCTGATTCAGAGCGGCGAGTACGACCGGGCGCTGGATCTGATCGAGCCGCTCCTCTCGGTGTACGCGTCGGATCTGACGCCCGCCTACCTCAAGATCGATCCGACGTTCAAGCCGCTCTTCGGCAATGCGCGGTTTCAGCGGTTGCTAAAGGAGTAACACGCGGCCTTTGTCATTTCGTTCGCAGGATTCCGTTGGTGTCCGTTCGTCCGTTTGCGTCCGTGTCCCCTCATCGTTATGGCCTGCACTGGCGCGACGCCGTCGAGCGCCACACCGACCCCAACGACTTGGAACACGGACAAAAACGGAGTGACGGACGCAAGCGGATCGACTGCAGCGATGTCGCCACTTGGTGATGAAAGCTCCTCCCGCAAATCCTCTGTGAGCATGAGACGAGCAACGTCCACGCTCACGCGACGGTGCGTCCCGCCTCCAGCTCGCCGCGCTCGAAGCTGACGCGAGCGAAACGCCGCCGATATTCCGTCGGCGTCACGCCGGTGTGCCGCTTGAACAGATTACGGAAGAACGCGATGTCCTCGTAGCCGATCGCCGAACAGATTTCCTGAATCGACGCGGTGCCGTTCTCGAGCATTTCTTTTGCCGCTGCTATGCGCAGCAGCTGGATGTAGGCGCCTGGCAACCGGCCGGTCGCGGCCCGGAAGCGCCGGATGAAGTTCCGCGGACTCATCGCGGCGAGGTCGGCCAGCACGCCGATCGATACGTCGCCCACGAAGTGTTGCTGCAGATAGTCCTCGATCTGCCTGATCCGCTCGTCGGTGTGCGGCCGTGAGAGCGGAATGACCGCGTACCCGGACTGCCGGCTTCGCGGCATGCTGATCAACAACGATTTGGCGCACTGCACGGCGATCTCGTGACCGCAGAACTTCTCGACGAGATACAGGCTGATATCGAACGACGCGTAGACGCCACCGCTGCAGAGAATTCTGTCGTCTTCGGTCACGAAGAGGTCGGGGCGCCAGCGGACGTTGGGGTACCGCTGCTGCAACCCTTCCGCCACGCCCCAGTGGGTCGTCGCCTGACGGCCGTCGAGCAATCCGGCTTCCGCCAGGAAGAGCGCGCTGGTGCATACCGCGCCGATGTAGACGCCCTGCGCGTGAATCTTCTGTAGCCACGGGATCAGCGGCGTCTCGCGCACGATACGCATCTGCGCATCGCACGAGGCCGCGGCGAGGATCACGATATCGCTTCGCTCGATGTCGTGGATCGAACACGCTGGTGTGATGCTCATCGAGCAGATGCTGGCCACGCTCGCCCCGTCGACCGAGGCGACGCGCACGCGGAACCGCGGCTGGTGAGCGGTGCCGTGCAGCTTGTTCCAGAGCATGCCCGCGGAATGGAAGATCTCGATCGGCCCGATTGCCGTGGATGGAAACCCACCATCCAGGAGAACGACCGTCACGTCCAGGATTGGCGGCTCGCCAATCGGCGGCTCAGCCGCGGACGCCGGGAGGCACGGCTGAGCGGCGCGACGCGCCGACTCGATGCTTCTAACGCTGCTCATTTTCATCCTCGGTTGACGCGACTGCTTCCCACAATCCGACGTGAGCGCCGACCGGGTCCACGATCAGCGCGATGCGGGCGACGCCCGCGACGACGAATGGGCGAATGATCGCTTTGCCGCCGATCGATTCCGCCCGCTGAACGACTTCGTCGACGTCGTCCACCTTGATGTACGGCGTCCAGTGCGACGGCACGCCCTGCTCCTGATTCGCACGACTCAACTGGAAGACCGAGCCGACGTCCTGTCCGGCGAGTTGCAGACGCGTGAAACTGCCTCCGTTGGCCGCCTGCTCCCGCGGCGCCCAGCCGAACAAGTCACCGTAAAAGGCGATTGCGCGCTCGGCGTCGGTCGCCGCCAGATCCACCCAGCAGAATCGTCCGGCGATCGCGGTTTCAGCTTCAATCATGCTCGACAACATGTTCTCTCGATTGCGCACGCAAGGTAAACGGGCCGCCCGGGCGCCGCCGACGGTGATGACCGGCGGCGCCGCTCGATCAGAACGCCGCCGTCATCGGTCCGATGACGCTGCGCACCTCGGTGACCTTGTTCGCCGGAAATCCGCTCAGCTTCGCGTGCTCCATGACCGCGGCCTCGTCTTCGGCGAGATAGATGCAAAACGTCTTGTCGTCCACGCAGTACGTCTGCAGCCACTGCGCCTTGCCGTTGAGCTTCTCGAGCGCGGCGTTCGAGACGACAGCCACGTCTTTGCGCTGCTCGGCGTTCAGCGTGCCGACGCCGGGGATTTGCCGCTCGATCACGTATTGCTTCATTGCTTCGCTCCAAGTTGGAAAGTGGTTGGACCGCAACTTGGCCAAAGCGCGGAATGAATCACAGGTGAAGCTTCGGACAACGTTGAGGGGTGATCGTGCCATTCCCCGATCATCCCCTGCATTCGGTATTCAGCGGCGCGCCACGTCAGGCGCTCTCTCTCGCCGATTCGAACAGTTGGTCGACTTGCTCGATCAGCCGACGCACGCGCGGATGTCCGGCGAGCGATCGCAGCTGCGGATCAAAGCTCAGGTACGCCATCGCGTGGGCGCGGTCAGCATACGCGCGCTCCAGCCGCGTCAACGCCGTGCTCGACTCGCCGAGCGCGACATGGACCTTCGCGAGCTGGTACGACGAGATGTATCGGCCGTTCGTCTCCTGCTCGATCAGATGGTCGAGAACGTGGCGCGCCGAGCTGACGTCGCCAGCCGACGCGTACGCGTGGGCGAGCGCGGCGCGCTGCAGCGTGCTGTCGGGCGCCAGCTCGATTGAGCGAAGCAGGTACGCAATCGCGTCCGACGACTGCCCGCTCTGCTGGAGCGCGAGGCCCATCCAGTAGTTCGCCAGGCAGAAATTCGGGTTGAACTGCAGCGCGACGTGGAGTTGCCGAATGGCGCGCTCGTTCTGGTTCGCCATCGCCAGCATCCATCCGATCGACGAGTGCGCGATCATCGATAATGGATCGAGCTCGGCGGCGCGACGAATCTCACGCTCCGCGTCGGCGAAGCGGCCGCGCGTCGCCAACAGGGTCGCGTACCAGTGATGGGCGGTGGAATTCGCCGGCTCGAGCGCGATCGCGTGCTGGAATTGCCGCTCGGCCGATTCCCAGTTCCAGTGATAGAAGGTGTCGACGAAGGCCAGCGTGGCGTGCGGGCCCGCAAGGCCCGGATCGATCTGAATCGCGTGGCGCGCCGCTGACTCCGCGCGCGGGAACGCGATGCGCGGCGCGGCGTAATCGTAGAATGCCAGAACCGCGCAGGTCTCGGCGAGGCCAGCCCACGCGCGCGGATGCTCGGGCTCGCGCGCCACGACGCGCTCGAACAGCTCGACGGCTTTCCGCAAACTCTCCTCCGTGCGCTTGTGGCAGTGGAATCGCGCCTGGAAGTAGAGGTCGTGTGTGTCGGCGTCGGCCGATGCGCGCGTGATCGGCAGAATCGCCCGCGCGATGCCGCCGTTCAGCGACGGGGCGATGCGCGTGGCGATCGTCGCCGCGATCTCGGCCTGAATCGCGAAGACATCGCTCGACGAGCGATCGAACGACTCGGACCACACCTGATAGCCGTTCCGCGCGTCGGTCAGATGCGCGGCGATGCGCAGCGTGTCTCCGGCCCGTCGGACGCTGCCCTCGAGGATCCAGTCGACGTGGAGTCGGCGGGCCACCTCGCGTGCGTCGAGCTTGAGGTCGCGATAGGCGAACGATGACGTGCGCGATGCGACCCGGAGGCCAGGCGTGCGTGTGAGCAGATACATCAGCTCCTCCGACACGCCGTCGGCGAAATACGATGTGGTCTCGGACTCGCAGACGTTCTGGAATGGGAGCACCGCGATCGCGTTGCCGCCGCGCGGCGCGATGGTGCCCATGATCGCGCCGGAGTCCGCGGGAGTCGCGAGCTGCGTGGCCAGGTCCTGCACCGCCGAGTCGGGTTGCACGCCGAGTGTCTCGCGCAGATAGAGTGCGTGCTCCCTGGCGTGGCTCAGCGCGCGCGCACGGTTGCCCGACGACTCGAGCGCGCGCATCAACTCCATGGCCACGCGCGAGTCGTCGGGCACGAGCGCGGCAAGCCGGTGCCACCAATCGACGGCTTCGGCGGTCTGGCCGGCATCGCTCGCCTTGACGGCGAGTGACTCCAGTGCCTTGGCGTGCGTGCGCGTGTACTGCGCGCGCTCGGTCTCCATCCAATGATCGAATTCCGGCGAGCCGGGAACGAAGAATCCGTCCAGCAGCGGGCCGGCGTAGAGCTCCGCCACGCGTTGCCAGTCGCGCGCATCGACGGCAGCCTCGAAGTCCGCGACGTCGCTGCCAAGGACGCCGCGGTTGAGCCGCAGGTCGTCGCCGGTTCCAGTGATCGCGTCGCCGTCGAGCGCGCGGTTCACCCTGTAGATCGAATCCGAGAGCAGCTTGCGCCCTCGTTCGGCATCGGCATCGGGCCAGAGAAAGGCGATGAGCTGGTCGCGGCTGCGATAGAGCCGTCGCGTCGTGGCGAGGAGCGCGAGCAGCGCGATCCGGTGGCGTTGCGCGGCGCGCCCGGTGATGGGACCCGTCGCGTTGGCGAGCATGCCGCCACCAAACAACTTCAGCCGATTCGGGACGACGTGCGCTCCGGGTGAGGCAGTGGCGAGGTGGCGATTCACTGGCGAGAGAGGGGCGAGAGTGTGACGACGGTCGGCGGCGATCATTGGCTCACGAGTACGGCGCACGCGTGGCGACCATGCCGGCGTAGGCTGCCGTGTGCAGGTCCACAGACACTAGAGGGGGTCACGTAACATGAAGCGCAGTATTGGGTTCATTGGGCTCGGTACGCTGCTCTCGGCCGCCGCCATCGCGGCGTGCGGTCATTCTTCGACCGCGCCGACTGTGCCGAGCGGCGTCGCAGCACTCCGCCAGTCGCTCGAGGCCTACTCGAGCTTCACGCTGGCGAAGAACGCCGGCTACGGCACCGCGATCACGGACTGCATGTCGCACGGTGACGACGGCGCCATGGGGATTCACTACGCCAACACCTCGCTGATCGACGGTGTCGCCGACTCGCTCCATCCTGAGGCCTTGATCTATGAACCGGGCAACAACGGCGAAGTGAGCCTGGTTGGCGTGGAGTTCATCGTTCCTTTTGCGGTCGTCTCCAAACAGTCGCCGCCGCCTGTCTTGTTCGGACAGCAGTTCTCGCCCAACGACGTCTTCGGTGTGTGGGCGCTTCACGTGTGGACGCATCGCAGCAACCCGAAGGGACTCTTTGCGACGTGGAACCCGCGGGTGCACTGCTGAATTTGGTGGGCAGTATCGTCTGAGTATCGTTCAAGTGGATTCACCATGAACATCATCCGATATCTGATCGGGCTCATCCAACCCGAGCGTGGCCGCGATGTGGTGACAGAAGTCACCACGGCGGCCGCCAGCTCGGCCACGCGGACTAATTCGAACGAATCCGGGGATGTCGCCGTAAGTTCGCCGGGTTATCGGTTACAGAGCATGCAGCCAACCGTATGGAGATCGAAGCATGCGTCGTTACGTGATCGAGCGTGATTTGCCCGGCGTCGGAGGATTCTCCCCCGACCAGATCCGGGATGCATCGAAGGCATCGTGCGACGCGGTGCTGGAGGTGGGAACGGGGATCCAGTGGGAGCACAGCTATGTCACCGCGGACCGTCTGTACTGCATCTATCTCGCGGACAGCGAGCAGCTCGTGCGGGAACACGCAAAGCGCGCCGGACTCCCGGCGAACAGAGTGGTGGAGGTGAAGCTGACGATCGATCCGCTGAGCGCGAACTCGTCCGGCGTCTAGAGGTTTTGGTTTCACGAACTGGAGTACGCGTGCGACGTCTGTTGACTGTTTCGGGGAGTCTGCGAGCCGGCTCATCCAACGCGGCGCTGTTGTCCGCGGCGGCTCGACTCGCGCCGGCAGGTGTGACGGTGTCCGCGTACGCGGGTCTCGCCGCGCTGCCGGCCTTCAGTCCGGACCTCGAAGAAGGGCCAGATCCGCTGCCCGCCGCCGTGGTCGACTGGCGGGCGGCGATCGCCGGCGCGGACGCGGTGCTCGTCTCGAGCCCCGAGTACGCGCACGGCATTCCGGGCTCGCTCAAGAACGCGCTCGATTGGGTGGTCGGCGGCAGTGAGATCGTCGGGAAGCCGGTCGGCGTGCTGAGCGCATCGGCGGCGTCGCGGTTCGCGCATCCGCAGCTCATCGAAGTTCTCAAAACGATGAGCGCATCGATCGTCCCGGAGGCGACGGTGGTGATCGACATTCCGCGTCGCGGCGCGGATGCCGATCGGCTGGTGGTCGATCCGGTTCTGGCGCCGGCCCTCCGGAAAGTCGTCGAGGCGTTGGTCGGTCAGGCGCCGTCGGTGAGCGGCGCGGCCGTTCCATAGACAGGGCCGCGGAGCGTCGGGCCCTCGGGCCGCGGATTTCTTTGCGCACCCACGCCCTGGCCGAGTCCGTCGCGCGGGATAAGTTTGCGCTCCACCGCTTGCGCGCGTCAGCGCGCCCCGCACCTCGCACATCCAGGACCGATGCGACCGACGCTTCCCGCTGTCATCTCGGCTGCGCTCTTTGCCACCGCGTCCCTTGCCCAGGAGCCGAAAGGCACCGGCACCGTCGCACTCCACGCCGCGCGTGTCATCGACGGGACCGGCACCGCGCCGATCACCAACGGCGTCGTTGTCGTGACGGACGACAAGATCGTCGCCGTGGGAAAACAGGGATCGGTCACGATTCCGGCCGGCGCAAGGACGATCGACCTCGGCGACGCCACGCTGCTCCCGGGATTCATCGACGCCCACACGCACATCATCGGCCGCGAAGTCCGCGATCCGAAAAAGAACGACGAGCTGGTTCGCGACTACCAGGGACTCGGCGCGATCATCGGCGTGTCCAACGCGCAGAAGACGCTGCTCGGCGGCTTCACGACGATTCGCAACGTCGGCGCGCCGAACTTCGACGACATGGCGCTGAGGAGCGCGATCGGCGAAGGCTTCGTGATCGGCCCGCGGATGCAGAACGCTGGACATGCGATCGGCATCACTGGTGGGCATTGCGACGAGAACGGATTTCGCCCCGGCCTGATGGACGGCAATCCGGAAATCGGCGTCGCCGACGGCGTCGAACAGGTCCGCGCCGCCGTGCGCTATCAAGCCAAGTACGGCGCCGACGTGATCAAGATCTGCGCGACGGGCGGGGTGTTGTCGGAGGGCGATGCGGTCGGCGTGCAGCAATACACGTACGACGAGATGAAAGCGATCGTCGACGAAGCGACGAAGCTCGAGCGCAAAGTGGCGGCGCACGCGCACGGCACCGAAGGGATCAAGACCGCGGTTCGTGCCGGGGTGGCGTCGATCGAGCACGGCTCGTTTCTGGATGAAGAGGGCGCGAAGCTGATGGCGCAGCACGGCACGTTCCTCGTCCCGACGCTGAGCGCGGGCGAGTCGGTCGAACGTCTCGTGAAAGCCGGCGCGATCACCGGTCTGCGCGCGCAGAAGGCGCTCGCCGCAGCGTCGGCGATGCGCAACGGCGTCAAGATCGCCGTGCGCGACGGCGTGCCGATCGCGCTCGGCACCGATGCCGGTGTCGATCCGCACGGCCAGAACGCGCACGAGTTCGTGCTCATGGTGGAATGGGGCGGCATGACCCCGATGCAGTCGATCGTCGCCGGAACCATGAACGGCGCGAAGCTGCTCGGCTGGGACAACCGCATCGGGTCGCTCACCGCGGGCAAGCTCGCCGACGTCGTGGCAGTGCCGGGTGATCCGCTCAAGGACATCCACGTCATGGAGAAGGCGAGCTTCGTGATGAAGAACGGGTACGTGTACAAGAATCAGGCGACGTTCCCGCCGTTGCCGTAAATTCTGGTCATGCCTGCGTTGGAACGCCGCCGCTGGACGGCCGCTGAAGTGCGCGCGCTGCCCGAGGAGCCGGGCAGGCTGTACGAGGTCATCGACGGGGAGCTCTTCGTGAGCCCCGGGCCCTCGCTCCCTCACCAGTTCGTGATCTTCGAGATCATGACGCGACTGCACGCGTACGTCACGCGTGAGCATATCAGCGCGATCGCGAATGGGCCGGCGGAGATCGAGCCCGACCCGTACACGCTCGTGCAGCCGGACATTTTCGTGCCTCCGCTCGTCGACGGCAGGAAGCCAATGGGTGGGACACGCGGCCGGAGATCTTGACCGACACGGTCGTTTGGCAGCCCGATTCATCGC
Source organism: Gemmatimonadaceae bacterium (assembly GCA_035469245.1). Lineage (GTDB taxonomy): Bacteria > Gemmatimonadota > Gemmatimonadetes > Gemmatimonadales > Gemmatimonadaceae > JAQBQB01. Next base: position 1,440 of record DATISA010000092.1, on the reverse strand, counting down.
GCGAGCCGCTGAAGATCGACCTGGGGAGGTTGTTCGCGGATGCATTCAGTGAGCAAGGGACCGATCAGCGGGCCTGAATCCGAACGGCTACGGCCATCTCGAGATTCCGAGATGCCCAATCGCCGCTCGGAATCGACCAAGTTGCTCGAGCGCGCCGTAAGTCACGCGGCATGCAGTGCGCTGATTCCTGGAGCCGGGCAGCTTCTGCAAGGCAGGCTCGCGGCAGCCGTCGTGCAATTCGGCACGGTGGTGGCGTATGCGGCCGCGGCGATCGGCTCGGGCAATGCGCGAGCGTTGTGGATCGCGGCTGCGTGGAACGTCTGGTCGGCGATCGACGCGTACCGGCGGGAACGGGATTGATCAGGCTCCTTGCGCGCCCGGCAGGTGTCTCCTACGCCTCGCCAATCGGCGCTATGTTCGTCCGTCCGCGCCATCCGCCTTTCTCTTCCAGGAGCCACTCATGCACGACGAGCTCGATCTCCTCGACCTGACGCAAGCCGACGCCGAGCGGATGGCGGACGCCGAGGGCCTCACCGGACTCGGACGTCGTGAGTTCGTGTTCCGGACGCTCGTCACTGCCGCGGCGACGACGTTCGGCTTCAGCGCGAAGGTGGTCGCGCAATCGCCGACCGCGCCAACTCCCGGCCAACAGCCGCAGCAACCCGCGCTCCCCGAGCTCGGGAACGGCGAACCGCTTTCGTGGACGTTCATGCCGTACCCCGGAGGAACCGGCGCGCTCATGGAGAAGGTGGTTCGCGAGCGCGGGCCCGCGGCGTTCAACCGTGCGCCGTTCACCGTCACGCCGTGGAGCGGGGCAGTGCCGGCGTCGCCCGACGAGATCGCGTTCCTCCCCGCGCACCGACTGTCGGCGCTGATCAAGGCGCACAAACTCACGTCGACGCAGCTCACGCGGATCTATCTCGATCGCATCAAGCGCCTCGACCCGACGCTCCTCTGCGCGGTGACGATCATGGAGGAGCAGGCGATGGCCGAAGCGGCACGAGCGGACGCCGAGCTCAAGGCGGGGAAGTACCGCAGTCCGCTGCACGGCATTCCGTACGGCGTGAAGGATCTCTTCTCGACCAAAGGAGTGCGCACCACGTGGGGCTCGCGCGATTTCGAGCAGCGCGTGATCGACGAGGATGCCGAGGTCGTGGTTCGGCTGCGCGACGCGGGCGCGGTGCTCATCGCCAAGCTCGCGACCGGATTGTTCGCGCAAGGCGATCAGTGGTATCGCGGGCGGACGAACGATCCATGGGACATTCGCCGCGGATCGAGCGGCTCGTCGGCTGGACCGGCGTCGGCGACGGCGGCGGGATGCGTGGCGTTCGGCATCGGCACCGAGACGTCGGGTTCGATCGTCTCACCGGCGATTGCGTGCGGCGTCAGCGCGCTCCGCCCGACATACGGCCGCGTGAGCCGCTACGGCGGGATGGTGCT
>DATISA010000091.1:0-15391 GCA_035469245.1 Gemmatimonadaceae bacterium | reverse complement strand
CGAAACGATCGACACCACGTTTCACAGGATTCAATTCACGCCCGATCTGCTGCCGGCCGACGTACTGGGCACGCAGGTCTACGATCAGTCGACCGGGCAATTCTCGGTCAAGCGCGGACCGATCTTCGCCAACATCATTCTCGCCGACGAGATCAATCGGGCGCCCGCGAAAGTGCAGGCCGCGCTGCTCGAGGCGATGCAGGAGAAGCAGGTTACGATCGGCGGCACGACGTTCAAGCTCGATGAGCCGTTCCTCGTGCTGGCGACACAGAATCCGATCGAGCAGGAAGGCACCTATCCGCTGCCCGAAGCGCAGGTCGACCGGTTCATGCTGAAGTTGCGCGTCGGATATCCATCGCGCGATGAAGAGAAGGAGATCATGCGGCGGATGGCCGGCGGCGACCCGATCGATGTCGACGCGGTCGCTCAGCCGACACAGATCCTCGAGGCACGGCACCGGATCTCGGAGCTGTACATGGACGACCGCATCGTGGATTACATCGTCGACATCGTGCACGCCACGCGCGAGCCAGCGGCGGCAGGGCTCGTCGATCTGGTTCCGCTCATCGAGTTCGGCGCCAGCCCGCGCGCGACCATCGCGCTCGCGCAGGCGTCGCGCGCCCACGCGTTCCTGCGCGGGCGTGCGTTCGTCACTCCCGACGACGTCAAGGCGATCGCGCCGGATGTCCTCCGTCACCGCGTGCTCACGACCTACGAGGCGGAAGCCGAGGACGTGACGAGCGACCAGATCGTGGAGCGCGTCCTGACGAAGATCGAAAGTCCGTGATCGGGTTGTTCCGACGGAAGCGGCGCGCCGCCGGCGTCGACCGGCGAGACGAGCAGCCACGGCCGACCGCGGTCGCGACCCATCCGACCGCCGCCGTGCCGCCCGAGGTGCTGCGCCAGGTCAAGCTGCTCGAGCTTCGCACGCGCGGGCTGGTGAACTCGCTCTTCACGGGTGAGTACCGCTCGGTGTTCAAGGGGCAGGGGATGGAGTTCGCCGAGGTGCGCGAGTATCAGCCCGGCGACGAGGTGCGCAGCATCGACTGGAACGTCACGGCGCGCATGCAGCGGCCGTACGTCAAGCGCTACATCGAGGAGCGCGAGCTCACGGTGATGCTCGCGGTCGATGTCTCCGGGTCGGAGCGATTCGGAACCCGGCGCCGTTTCAAGAGTGAAGTGGCCTCGGAGCTCGCCGCGGTGCTGGCGATGTCGGCGATCCGGAACAACGACCGCGTCGGTGGGCTCATGTTCACGGATCACGTCGAGCACGTCGTGCCACCGCGAAAAGGGCGCCGGCACGCGCTCCGTTTGATCCGCGACATCATGGCGTTCGAGCCCGCGGGCCGGGCGACGAACATCGGCGGCGCCACGGAGTACCTCAACAAGATGCTCGCCCACAAAGCCATCATCTTTCTCGTATCAGACTTCCTGGGTGAAGACATCGAGCGGCCGCTCAAGCTGCTCGCGCAGCGCCACGACGTGGTCGCCGTCACGGTCGAGGATCCGAGCGAGCGGCTCCTTCCCGACATCGGGCTCGTACGTCTGGTCGATCCGGAGAGCGGCCAGGCGCTGGACGTCGACACGAGCAACCCCGCCGTGCGCGAGCGGTTCGGCCGCGAGGTTTCGTTCGAAGCCGACCGCCGGCGCCATCTCTTGCGGCGCCTGGCCATCGACGAAATTCCGGTCAAAACGGACAAGGGCATCATGGAGCCGCTGCTGCGGTTCTTCCGGGCGCGCGAGACGAGGATTCGAACGTGACGCGCCGCCGGACCGCGTGGCTCGCCCGCGCCGTGTGCCTCACGCTGTCGCTCGTCGGCGGCACCGCCGGCGCACAGTCCCGCGCGCAGCCGACGTTTCAGGTCAAAGCCGGGGTGACGATCGCGCCGGACAGTGTCCGCGTCGGCGATCCATTCCGCGTCACGATCGGCGTTCGCGCGCCGGCCGGCGCGGCGATCGAGTTCCCGCGCGCCTTGGACACGACCGCCGCCGTGCAGTCGCTCGATCCGGTGCAGGTGCGAACGAGTGCCGACACGAGCGTCACCGAGCAATACGGTGACTACCGCGTCGCCGCCTGGGACATCGGCGAGCAGCCGATCCGGCTCGAGGACGTGCTCGTGCGCTATGACGGCGTCGTGCGGAGAGTCTCGATCGTCGGCGAATCGGTGTTCGTGAAGAGCGTGCTGCCAGCCGACAGCACCAAGCGAATCCCGAAACCGCCGCGAGCGCTGATCGAGCTGAGCGCCATTCCGTGGTGGCTGTGGGCGCTGATCGCCGCGGCAGTCATCGCGATCGGGCTCCTGCTGTGGTGGTGGCTGCACCGCCGAAAGACTCCGCCGTCGGCAGTGGTCGTCGACCCATTCGGGCGCGCCGAGGCGGAGTTCCAGCGTATCGAGGCTCTCGGACTGCTCGACGCGGGCGAGCGCGGTCGATACGTCACGCTGATGATCGAAGTGCTCCGCGATTATCTGGCGGCGCGATACGCGGAAGCGATGCTCTCGCTCACCAGCACCGAGCTTCAGCGGACGGTGCGCGAGCTTCCGCACGTTCCGCAGGACCGGCTGACGAGGCTTCTCACCGACGCGGACTTGATCAAGTTCGCGCGGCGTCCGGTGAGCGGCGAGCGCGCTCGCGAGCTCGGGCGTGAAGCGCGCGCCATCGTCGCCCTCGAGCACCAGGCATCGAGGCCGGCGCCGGCAGAGCAGGAGACGGCCGCGTGAGCTGGCTCGCCTCCATCCAGTTCGCGTCGGCGTGGGTGCTGGCGCTTCTCGTGGCGCTGCCCATCTGGTGGATCGTTCGCCGCCGGCGGCGACCACCGGCGATTGTGTTTTCGCGCGTGAGCGTTCTGGCGGCTGGTCCGCGCGCCGGCCGCGCCACGACACTTGCCCTGTTCCTGTTTCGCAATCTCCTGCTGGCTTCGACGATCGTCGCCCTCTCGCGGCCGCGAACCGGCGCGCACGTCGAAGACGCGACGAGCGAGGGCATCAACATCGTGCTCGCCATCGACCTCTCGAGCTCGATGCTCGCGCAGGACTTTCAGCCGCAGAACCGGCTCGAGGTGGCGAAGGACGTGGTGAAGCGCTTCATCAATGCGCGCACGAGCGACCGCATCGGCGTCGTCGCGTTCGCCGCCGAAGCGCTGACGCAGGTTCCTCTCACGACCGACTATCCCGTCGTGAACGCCGCGGTCGACAACCTCGCCGCCGGCCAACTCGAAGACGGCACGGCGATCGGCACCGCGATTGCCACCGCCGCGAATCGCTTGCGCGATGCGCCAGGCCGCTCCCGCGTGATGATCGTGCTCACCGACGGCGAGAACAATCGGGGGGCGATCGACCCGCGCACCGCCGCGAAGGCAGCGGGGGTGTTCGGAATCAAGATCTATACGATTGGTGTGGGCACCGAGGGCATGGCGCCCGTGCCGGTCGGGCGAGGACTGTTCGGTCTTCGCTATGAGAACAGGCTCGTGCGCATCGACGAGCCGCTGCTGGGCGACATCGCCAAGATGACGGGCGGCCGCTACTTCCGCGCCCGCGACGCCGCCGCGCTGCAGCGCATCTACCAGGAGATCAACCAACTCGAGCGCGAGCCGGTGCGTACGCGATCGTACGTTCGGTACACCGAGCTATTTCGATGGCCGCTGTATCTGGCCGCGCTGACACTCGTCGCCGAGCTTCTGCTCGCCGCACGCCGAGGACCGCTGCCGTGATCAGCGACATCGTTTTCGACTATCCATACCTGCTCGTGCTCGCGGTGTTGCTGCCCCTGCTCGCCGTGCTCGTAATCAGGCACGCGGCGCGTCAGCGACGCATCAGGCTCGAGCGGCTGGGCAACATGGACGTGGTAGCGCGACTCATCCCGCCGTCGGCCCTCGCGTCGCCGGGATGGCGAATGCTGCGACTCGGGCTCGCGAGTGGTCTGGTTGGCATCGCGGTGGCCGGCCCGCGCTGGGGCGACGAGCGGAGCATCGTGCGCTCACGCGGCATCGACATGGTGCTCGCCCTCGACGCGTCGCTCTCGATGATGGCGCAGGACGAGCGGCCGAGCCGCCTCGAGCGAATGAAAGAAGAGGTTCGTCGGCTTCGCGCGGCGTCGCCGGGAGATCGCATGGGCGTCCTGGCATTCGCCGGGCGAAGCTACGTGCTCTCGCCGCTCACGGTCGACGAAGGCGCACTCGATCTCTTCCTCGACAATCTCGATCCATCCGTCGTGGGGCAGGCTGGCAGCTCGCTCGCTCGAACGATTCGGCAGGGCGTCGACCTGCTCACCGTGACGAACAGCGGCGCCGATCGCGCACTCGTGGTCATGAGTGACGGGGAAGCATTCGAGCCGACGGAGGACATCGTCACGGAGGCGAAGAACGCAGGACAGAAGGGCATCAGTCTGGTGACGGTTGGCTTTGGCACGACGTCGGGCGCCACGATTCCAATCAAGAATCCCGATGGCTCGACGAGCCTCAAAAAGGACGAGAACGGGAACACGGTCGTGACGGCGTATCATCCCGAATTGCTCAAGGCGGCCGCCGACGCCGCGGGCGGCACCTTCATCCCCGCGGAGGCCACCGACAAAGCCGCGCGCGTCAAGGCGGCACTCGCCACGCTGCGCACACAAGCGCGCGCCAGCCTTGGCGGTGAGACAAAAACGCCACGCTATCAGTGGTTCCTCTTTCCCGCGTTCCTGCTCCTGTTGCTCGACACGGCGCTGATCGAGCGCCGGGGCCGTCGGCCGCAGCGTTCGGCTGCACAAACCGCCGCGGCCGCGACGGTCGTACTGGCGCTGTTCGTCAACGGCTGCGCGCGCATCTCGCGCACGACGTCGGCCGCCGACGCGTACCATCGCGGGCAGTTCGCCCGGTCGGCGGCGCTTTACCGTGACGCGATCACGGCCGGCGACAGAACGCCGGAAACCCTGTATGATTTCGGAACGGCCCTGGTCTCGGCTGACTCGAACGCTTCGGCGGCGGAGGCACTTGGCAGGCTGACGGACAGCAAGAGGGACGAGGTTCGGTTCCGGGCGCTGTTCAATCTCGGACTGGCGCACCTCAAGCCCGGACTCGCCGCGCAAGGGGACGAGGGCAGCTCGGAGCTCGATTCGACGCTCGCCGTGTACAAGAAGGCGCTGCTCATGCGGCCGTCAGACATGGATGCGAAATGGAATTACGAGCTCGCGCTGCGTAAGAAGAAGAGTGGTGGTGGCGGCGGCGGAGGTGGTGGCGGGGGTGGCGGTGGGAGCTCGAGTCAGCCGCCGCAGGGGCAGTCGCCGCAGCCCCAGGGAGGACTGGGCCAGCAGCAGGCCGAGCAACTGCTGGGGAGCGCGGCTCGCGAGGAGCGTGACGTGCAGTCGAAGAAGCAGAAGCAGAATCGGGTCGAGCCGCCGCCGGGGGGCAAGGACTGGTGATCGGGGCCTTGGTCGTCATCGCGCAGCTTTCGATCGTGGCGCACGCGCCGGATTCGGCGGCGGCATGCGACGCGATCGAGATCAGTGTCGCGGCGAGCGCTCCCGGTCGCGTGCCGCCGGAGATCCGCGCGCCGTCGTTCGGGCCGTTCGATCTTCTGCGTTCGTCGCCGACTCCACATCTGCGATACGATCCGCGCGGGCAGGGCTCGGTGACGGCGGAGTACAAGTACGTGCTCACGACGGATCGCCTCGGGATGTTCTCGATTCCGCCGTTCGAGGCGCGCCTGGGCGCGGCCAGCGCACGGTCGCGCCTGATGCAGATCGCCGTGCGGCCGATGAATCCGCGGTCGAACGTCCCGATCGTCGTCGCGCGCGCGCGGGTGGACACCAGTCTCGACGTGAAGACCCGCGCGCTCACGCTCCCGGAAACCGTGTTCGTGGGCCAGCAGGCGAATTACGAAGTCGCGGTCTTCGTGAATGGTGTCGTGCGCGACCGGCTGCGCCGCAACCCGACTTTTTTCCCGCCGGACATGCAGTCGATGCTTGCCTACGACTTGCCGTCGCGCAACGTACCGCCGCGCCACGATGGCGGCTCGAACTGTTTCGACGCCCTCGTGTACCAGCGCGCGCTGTTCCCGCTCATGCCGGGGCGATTCGCCATTCCGCCGGCGCAGCTCGTGTATTCACTGCCGCTCTCTTCGAGCTTCTTCAGTCGTGAAGAGACACACGAGCTGCAGACGGACAGCACGATCATCGTCGCCGTCGAGCCGCCACTCGCCGGGCGTCCGCCCGAGTACGGCGGCGCCGTGGGCCACGTGCGCGTGTCGTCCAAGCTCGACACCAGCGCGTCGCGCGTGGGTGATCCCATGCTGCTCACGGTACGCGTGGCCGGCACCGGGAACGTGAAGCTCTTTCCGCGGCCAACCGTCGGTGTGCCGTGGGCCACGCTGGTGAAAGGTGACGAACGTGTCGACGTCGATACGATCGCTCGCCGGATCTCTGGCGCCAAGGAATTCGACTGGGTGCTCACGCCACGAATCGCCGGCGAGCTCGATCTGCCGCCGATCCGCTACGGATATTTCGACCCCGATGCGCGACGGTACGAGGTCGCATCGACCGCGGCGACGCGCGTGCGCGTCGGCCCAGGCACGCTCGCATCCGCGGATACTGCTCGAACCGAAACGCTTCTGCCGCTTCGCACACGGTATCGCGGCGCCGCGCACCCGCCGCTGCACGAGCACGCCGCGTTCTGGATTTTGCTTGCGCTCGTTCCCGTGCCGGCGTTGTCGCTCCGCGGCCGGGAACGGCGTCCCGCGGCGCCTCAACGGGGGCCGACCCGCGCAAACCGCCTCGGCTCCGTGCTCAAGGACGCCGTGCGCTCGCGCGACGGCGTCGAAGTCCGCCGCGCGTTCACCGGTGCGCTCGCCGAGCGGCTCGGGCTCGAAGCGGAAAGCTTCACGCGCGCCGGCGGACTGGCGCGCGCTCTGCGACGGCGCGGCGTCTCAGCCGAGGTCGCGCTCGACGCCGAGCACTTCTTGCGCGAGCTCGACGAAGCGGCGTTCTCGGCGCACGGCACGCTGCCGGCCGACGCGGCGGAACGCTCGATGCGGCTTTATCGCGCGATCGACGAAGAGTCGCTCTCGCGAGCCCAGCTCGTCGCGCGCGGCACCGGCATGCTGTCGCTCCTCTTTCTCGGAGTCGGGGCGGCGCACGCGCTCACCACCGTCGACGCGCGCAGTCTCTTCGACCAGGGCGTGACGGCGTATCAGGCGCACAATTTCGTGGCGGCGCGCGAGTCGTTCATCGCCGCGGCGAGCACCGAGCCGCGGGCGGCCGACGCGTGGGCAAATCTGGGCACGGCATCGTGGGCGGCCGCGGATACGGCGCGAAGCGTCGCGGCATGGCAACGCGCGCTCCGGCTCGAGCCACTCGCCGTCGACATGCGCGAGCGCGTGGAGTTGGTGCACTCGCTCCCCTGGAACTCGAGCGGTTGGGTGCCGCCGATTCCGGCATCGCTGGTATTCGACTTCGCGGCGCTGCTCTGGTGCATCGTGTGGGGCGCGACGGCGTATCGAATGGGCCGGCGGCGGCCCGTGCATCGCGGAGCGCTCGCGAGCGCGGCGGCGGTGTCGGTTCTGCTCATCGTGGCGGGCTTCGCGCTGTCCGACCGCTTGGCCGGCCGCAACCTCGCCGTGATGCGGCATACGGCTTCGCTGAACACCGATCCGCAGATCGGCGGCGATCGCGGCGCCACCGCGATCATCGGCGAGGTCGTGCGCGCAACCGGGCGCCAGGGCGCCTGGACCCGCGTCCGCCTCGACGACGGCCGCGAGGGCTGGATCGAGAGCACCGCGTTGATCTCGCTCGACACTCGCGACGCGGCGCAGGTCGCCGGCGACTGATCGCGCCGTTCGCGCAACGCGCCCATCCGTCCGATTGACCGGGCGCGCACCCGACCGGTAGCTTTGCGCGGTGCCCGTTGCATCCGTCCAACGTATCGTCGTTCTGCCGAGCGACGTCGCCGACCAGATCGCCGCCGGCGAGGTGGTCGAGCGTCCGTCCTCGGTGGTGAAGGAGCTGGTCGAGAACGCGCTCGACGCTGGCGCCGCGTCGATCGACGTTGCCGTGGACGATGGCGGCCGGCAATTGATTCGTGTGAGCGACGATGGCTGCGGCATGTCGTGCGACGACGCGCTGCTGTCGCTCGAGCGCCACGCGACGTCGAAGATCCGTCGCGCGCAGGATCTCGTCGGCGTCCGGAGCTTTGGATTCCGCGGTGAAGCGCTCGCCGCGATCTGCTCGGTGTCGCAGCTCGAGCTGGAGACAGCGCCGGAGGACGGCGCGGGCACCTTCGTGCGGGCTGCCGGCGGCGCGGTCATCGAGTCGGGCGCCGTCGCGCGGCGCCGCGGCACGACGGTGCGCGTGGCGCGGTTGTTCTACAACGCGCCGGCGCGACTCAAGTTCCTGCGTGGCGCGCGCTCGGAGTGGCGCGCGATTCTCGACGTGATCGGCTCCATGGCGCTCACGCGGCGCGATGTCCGCGTGTCGCTCTCGCACGACGGCAAGCCCGCGCTCGTGCTGCCGGCGACAAGCTCGCTTCGCGAGCGCCTCGCCGCGGTCTATGGGTCGGGTGTCGCGGGCCGGCTGCTCGAGGTGGACGACGTGAGCGGAACGACACACGTCGCCGGCCTCATCGAGCGCCCCGCGGACGTGGGGACGGGCACGCGCCGCGTGTTCGTGTCGGTGAACGGTCGTGCGGTGCGCGACCCGGGCCTCGTGCGCGCCGCCGAAGCGGCGTACAAGTCGACCATTCCCGCCGGTGTGCGTCCCACGCTGTTTCTCGACCTGGTGGTCGCGGCGGACATGGTCGACGTCAACGTCCACCCCGCAAAGGCCGAGGTTCGATTTCGCGACCGCTGGCAAGTGGAGCGCGTTCTCGAGACGGCGGTTCGCCGCGCGCTCGGCACGTTCGAGGCCGGCGCGACCTTCGGCCGCGGCTGGACGTTCGCGCCGGCGCCGGCCGTACCTGCCGCGGCGCCGCCGGGACTCGAGGCGCTCCACCACACCGGGGCCGCGCCCGACGGGCTGTTCGAGAACGCGCGAGACATGGGGTGGGAGCCCGGTGGAAATGAGGATTCGCCAATAGATGGAGTACAGCCCGCTCGCGCCGACGCGACGTCGGACGTGTCGGCGGAACTGCCGCCCCTCCAGCAATGGCACCGCACGTACATTGCGTTCGAGCACGAGCAGGGCGTCGTGCTCATCGACCAGCATTCGGCGCACGAGCGCGTGTTGTACGAGGCGTTCATGCGCGATCTCGAACACGGCGCGGCGAGCGGCCAACGATTGCTGTTTCCGCTCACGCTCCACCTCGGCCCCGTCGAGGCCGAGGCGTTCGACCGGAACCGCGAGCTGTTCGAGCGGCTCGGCTTCGACGTCGAGAGTTTCGGCGGACATACGCTCCTCGTTCGCGGCGTGCCAATGCCGCATCCGCGCTTCGACGCGGAGCGCTGTTTGCGCGAGACCCTGGCGGCCCTCACCGGCGATCGCGAAGCCGGTGTGCACGCGCGGCACGAACGGCTCGCCGCGACGGTCGCCTGCAAGGCGGCGATCAAGGCCGGCGAAGCGCTGTCGTTTGAGGAGATGCGCGCGCTGTTCATCGCGCTCCGCGACACGACACTGCCCGCGCACGACGTACACGGCCGCGCCACGATCGTTCAGCTCACCTGGGAGGAGATTGAGCGTCGATTCGGCCGGCGATGACGTGCTCGTCATCTGCGGTCCCACCGCGGCGGGGAAGAGTGCGGTCGCGATGTGGCTCGCCGAGCAGGCGCCGACGACGATCATCAGCGCCGATTCGCGGCAGATCTACCGTGGCTTCGACATCGGCACGGCCAAGGCCACCCCAGACGAGCGCCGGCGCGTTCCGCACGAAGGCATCGACGTCATCGAGCCGACGACACGCTACTCCGCCGCGGCATGGGCCGACGCGGCCGATACGTGGCTCGATCGCGCGCGCGACAGTGGACGACGGCCGCTGATCGTCGGGGGGACAGGGCTGTACCTCCGCGCGCTGTTCCAAGGGCTGTTCGAGGAGCCCGCACTCGAACCCGCAAAGCGCCAGGCGCTCGAGCAGACACTGAGCCAGATCGATCTCGCCGAGCTTCGGCGGTGGGTGACCGAGCTCGATCCGGCGCGCGCGCACCTCGGCCGTACGCAGTTGCTGCGCGCCATCGAGATCGCATTGCTTACCGGCCGGCGGATGAGCGAGCTGCACCGCGACGGCGCGCGGTCATCCCGTTGGCGTGCGCGCTATCTTGTGGTGGATCCTGGACCGTCGCTCGCGCACCGGATCGGCGCGCGAATCGACGCCATGTTCGACCACGGTTGGCTCGACGAGGTGCATCGGCTCATGCAGACTGTTCCGGCGAGCGCGCCGGCCTGGAAGTCGACCGGATACGACGCGGTGCGCCGACTCGCGCGCGGCGAGATGACGCCTGCACAGGCACGCGAGACGATTCTCGTCCACACGCGCCAGTACGCCAAGCGCCAGCGCACATGGTTTCGCCACCAGCTCCCGCCCGACGCGGTGACCTTGCTCGATCCGCTCGCCGCCGACTGGCGCATCGTCGTGAGCGAGTGGGCGGCCGCCGGTGCGCGGCTCTCGAGGACCGGCGCGTGAAGATCGGAATCACCTGCTATCCGACGTACGGCGGCTCCGGTGCCGTGGCCACGGAGTTGGGAATCGCGCTCGCCAAGCGCGGTCACGAAGTGCACTTCATCACGTACAAGCAGCCGTTCCGGCTCCCGGCATTCACGCCGGGCATCTATTTCCACGAAGTGGACGTCGGCCGATACCCGTTGTTCGAGTATCCGCCCTACGACCTCGCGCTCGCCGTTCGGATGCACGAAGTGACGCTCACGCACGACCTCGACGTTTTGCACTGCCATTACGCGATTCCGCATGCGACGAGCGCGTGGATCGCCAAGGAAATGTTGCGCACCGCGCGCCCCGATATCCGTGTCGTCACGACGTTGCACGGCACGGACATCACCATCGTCGGACAGGACCCGTCGTTCCGCCCGATCACCAAGTTCTCGATCGAAAAGTCCGACGGTCTCACGGCGGTGTCGCGCTATCTGCAAACGGAGACGTTGACCACCTTCGGCTGCACCGCTTGCCGCATCGAGGTGATCCCGAACTTCATCGACCCGGAGGTCTACGACCGTTCGCGCTACACCTCGATTCTCGACGGACAGGTTTCGTCCGACACGCGTGTGCTGATGCACATCTCGAACTTCCGGCCGGTCAAGCGCGTGCGCGATGTGGTCGGCGTCTTCGCGCGTGTCGCGCGCGAAATGCCGGCCGTCCTCATCATGGTCGGTGACGGTCCCGATCGCGTCGACGCCGAGGCCGAAGCCGCGCGCCTCGAGCTCCAGGACAAGGTATTCTTTCTCGGCAAGATCGACACGGTGGCGCCGCTGCTTGCCGGCGCGGATCTTTTCCTCCTTCCGTCCGACAAGGAATCGTTCGGCCTCAGCGCCCTCGAGGCGCTGGCATCCGGCGTTCCGGTGATCGGATGCGCCGCCGGTGGCCTGCCGGAGGTCGTTCGCGACGGCGAGACCGGCGCGCTCCTCGCGCCCGGCGACATCGACGGGATGTCGGACGCGGCGTTGACGATCCTCCGCGACCGCGATCGTTGGCGCTCCATGAGTACCATCGCGGCGCGCGATGCCCGCGAGCGATTCTCCCTCGCGTCGATCGTGGGCGACTACGAGGCATTCTACGAGTATACGTTGGCGCGGCCGTCGACGATCGAGCGCCGGACGCCGAGCGACAGCACGCGGGAGCAGGCGCGGACGGTGGGTGCGTGACCACTTTCCAGGCTTTGGTGCTCGGTCTGCTGCAAGGCCTTTCCGAGTTCCTGCCGGTGAGCAGCTCGGCGCATCTGACGCTGGCGCCGTGGTTGTTCCGGTGGCCGGATCCCGGCCTCAGCTTCGACGTCGCGCTGCACTTCGGAACGCTGCTCGCCGTGCTCTGGTTCTTTCGCGCGCAGTGGGCCTCATTGATTCGCGCCGCGGTTCAGATCGTCGCGCGACGACGTGTCGAAACCGAGGAGGAACGGCGGGTCGTGTATCTGATCATCGCGACCATTCCGGGCGCGATCGCCGGACTCGCCCTGGAGAAGTACGCCGAGACGACGTTCCGCGATCCGCGGTTGATCGCCGTTGTCCTCATGCTGATGGGCGTCGTCCTGTGGTGGGTCGATCGCGCCGCGGCGCGGACACGGGCGCTCGAGTCCATGCGGTGGAAGGATGCCCTGGGCGTGGGACTGGCGCAGATGTTCGCGATCGTCCCGGGCGTGTCCCGCTCCGGCTCGACGATCACCGCGGGGCGCGCGCTGGGTCTGACGCGTGAAGGCGCAGCGGTGTTCAGTTTTCTCATGAGCATGCCGATCATCGCGGCCGCCGCGGTGCTGAAGGTACCGGAAGTGCTCAGGACCGAGGGGCTGAACGCGCCGATGCTCGTCGGCGTGCTGGCGTCGGCGATCAGTGGCTGGCTCGCGATCGCCGTGCTGTTGCGTTTCGTCGTTCGCCGGAGCTACGGCGTGTTCGCCGCCTATCGGATCATCGTCGGTTTGATCGTGCTCGCCATTGTCGCTCTCCGCTGACACGTCCACGACGACGGCGCTCGCGCTCTACGACGACTGGAGCGCCGACGCGCTCGCCGAGTGCCTCGGGCTGCCTCGCGTCGCGCTGTTCGATTCGGTCACGTCGACGCTCGACGTCGCGCACGCGCTCGCGGCGCGGGGCGCATCGGACGGAACCCTCGTGCTGGCCGCCGCGCAAAGCGCCGGCCGCGGGCGGTTCGGGCGCACGTGGACGTCCGAGGCGGGCGCCGGTGTGTGGCTCACGCTCATCGAGCGGCCGCGCGACGCAACGGCCCTGGAGGTTCTGTCGGTTCGTGTCGGCATTGCGCTCGCGCCGGTGCTCGATCCACTCAGCGAGTGGCCCGTCCAGCTCAAGTGGCCAAATGATCTCTACGCCGGCGGCAGAAAGCTCGGTGGCATCCTGGTCGAAGCGCGCTGGCGGGATGGGGCACTGGACTGGATCGCGATCGGCGTAGGCATCAATGTTCGGCGGCCACCGGGCGAAGCCAACGCGGCCTCGCTCCGCGACGGCACTTCGCGGATCGATGTGTTGCGCGAGATTATGCCGCGGTTGCGCGCGTCGGCCGCGCGGGTCGGGCCGCTCGATGCGGCAGAGCGCGCGGCGTTCGCGGCCCGTGACCTCGGCGCCGGGCGGCAGTGTGTCGAGCCAGCGGTGGGGCGGGTGATCGGCATCGACGACCGAGGTGCGCTGCTCGTCGAGACGTCGACCGGTCTGATTCAGGCACGTACAGGCTCTCTCGTCTTCAAGGAGGAGCGGTGATCCTCGTCTTTGACGTCGGCAACACGGAGTTGTCGATCGGATTGTTCAGCGAGTCCGAATTGCGCGGGCATTGGCGTGTGATGACGGACGTGGCGCGAACGCCCGACGAACTCGGAGTGCTGATCCGTTCGCTGCTCGCGGCCAGCGACTTCTCGACGGACATGGTGGAAAGCGTCGCAATCGGTTCCGTCGTGCCGCGCGTCACGGGGCCGTTGAGCGAAGCCTGCATGCGGTATTTCCAGGTGGGACAGCCGCTCATCGTCGACGCAAACGCGAAGCTTCCCATCACGCTCGACGTCGATGAGCCGCTTACCGTGGGCGCGGATCGCATCATCAACACGCTGGCAGCGAGCCGGCTGTATGAGCGCGATGCGGTCGTCGTCGACATGGGCACGGCCATCACGTTCGACTGTATCACGGCCGACGGCGTGTTCCTGGGCGGTGTCATCGCGCCGGGCGTGCTGACGTCCGCCGAGACGCTGACCAGACGCACGTCCAAGCTGCCCGCGACCGAGCTCACCATTCCCACGAGCGTGATTGGCCGTCGCACCGAGGACTGCATCCGGGCGGGGGTGATGTTCGGCGCGGCTGACGCAATTGACGGCATCGTGGGCCGCATCAAGGGAACGTGGCCGCGGAATCAGGCGCCGATGGTGATCGCCACGGGCGGTTTCGCTGAAACGATGGCGAGCCTGTGTACGACGTTCGACCGGATCGAGCCGTACCTGACCCTCCAGGGTCTTCAGATCGCCCACACGCTGCTGAGCAGGCCACTCGTTTCAACCGTGTAAGTAGCGCTTTGATAGGGGCTTAGGTGGCTATGGACGACCGACGTGCGCCCTTGACGTGCGCTCCGGGAATGCGTAAATTTCAAATCTGTTAGCACTCTCATGATGAGAGTGCCAGACGTCGTCTCACCCAGTCTCACTGTACCACAGCAAGGAGGAGCACACCCTATGGCCACCAAGACCAGTGTCAAGGTCAACCCGTTGGCCGACCGCGTCGTCGTCCGTGCGCTCGAGGAAACGGAGCAGATGCGTGGCGGCTTGTACATCCCCGACACGGCGAAGGAAAAGCCGCAGCAGGGCGAGATCGTCGCGGTCGGGCCGGGCCGGTTCGAGAAGGACAAGCGCGTCCCGATGGACGTGAAGGTCGGCGACAAGGTCCTGTACGGAAAGTACAGCGGCACCGAAGTCACGATCGACAACGAGCAGTTCCTGATCCTGCGCGAGAGCGACGTGCTCGCGGTGATTGGATAACGATCGGACACCCACATCTACCAGAGGCACTGAACGCATATGGCAGCCAAGGAACTCCACTTCAACACGGACGCGCGCGCGGCACTCAAGCGCGGCGTCGATCAACTGGCCGAAGCGGTCAAGGTGACGCTCGGGCCGCGCGGCCGGAATGTCGTCATCGACAAGAAGTTCGGCGCCCCCACCGTTACCAAGGACGGCGTGACCGTCGCCAAGGAGATCGAGCTTTCTGATCCGCTCGAGAACATGGGCGCGCAGATGGTGAAGGAAGTCGCCACCAAGACCTCCGATCTCGCCGGCGACGGCACGACCACCGCGACGGTGCTCGCCCAGGCGATCTTCCGCGAAGGGCTCAAGAACGTCACCGCCGGCGCCAACCCCATGGCGATCAAGCGCGGCATCGATCGCGCCGTGACGGCGATCGTCGAAGAGCTGAAGCGGATCAGCGTCCCGACGTCGGGCAAAAAGGAGATCGCCCAGGTCGGCGCCATCTCCGCCAACAACGACGCCGAGATCGGCGATCTGATCGCGAACGCGTTCGACAAGGTCGGCAAGGACGGCGTGATCACCGTCGAAGAGGCTCGTGGCCTCGAGACGACGCTCGAGACGGTCGAGGGCATGCAGTTCGACCGTGGCTACGTGTCGCCCTACTTCGTGAGCGATCCGGAGAAGATGGAAGCGGTGCTCGAGGACGCGCTGATCCTCATTCACGACAAGAAGGTCTCGTCGATGAAGGATCTGCTTCCGGTGCTCGAGAAGGTCGCGCAGCAGGGCCGTCCGCTCCTCATCATCGCCGAGGACGTCGA
>DATISA010000090.1:0-1984 GCA_035469245.1 Gemmatimonadaceae bacterium | reverse complement strand
GGATCGCTCCGTGGACACCGAAGATCCCACGTGGCGGGACGAGATGATTGAATGGAACAGCCTCGGGACGCGTGGCTCGCCGGAGTCAGCCCGATCGGGTGTCAACAAATTCCATCCCGGCTCGTTGCGGGAGGAGCCCGGTGGACTTGCCTCGGTTTTGTGGACACCGGGTTATCCGGCTTTCAAGACATCGCGTTCGTACTCCGCAGGCGTCCGGTAGCCCAGGGAGGAATGCCGGCGCTTGCGATTGTACCAGATCTCGATGAACTCGAAGGCGGCCCGACTCGCTTGTCCGCGCGTCTCGAAGACGCCGTCGAGCAGCAACTCCTTCGTGAGCGTGGCGAAGAAGCTCTCGACCACGGCATTGTCCCAGCAATCGCCGACCCGGCTCATGCTTGCCCTGAGGCCGGCCTCCGCGAGCACCCGCCGGTACGCCGCGCTCGCGTACTGCACCCCGCGGTCGGAATGATGCAAACAGCCGGACACCTTGCCGCGCGTGCCCCGATGCGTGAGGGCCATGCGCAACGCGCCGAGGGCGAGCTCCTGGTCGACGCGCGCCCGCAACGCCCAGCCTATGACGCGGCGCGACGCGAGATCGAGCACCACGGCGAGGTAGAGCCAGCCCTCCCGCGTCGGGATGTACGTGAGGTCCGCGGCCCAAACGCGGTCGCACGCGGCAAGCTGGGGATTCCTCGTGAGCGAGAACTGGCGATTCAGCACGTTCGGCGCGACCGGGTGCCGGTGATCGGACTGCGTCGTCACGCGGAACGTCCGCGGCCGCTTCGCGTTGAGACCCGCTTGGCGCATGAGGCGCCCGACGCGCGTCGCCCCACAGCGGAAGCCCAGCGCGCGGAGTTCCATCCGCACGCGCGGCCGCCCGTAGCGCTGGTTGACCTGCCGCTGAATCTTCCGAATCGTCGCCGTCAGGACCCGATCGGCCTGCACGCGATCGCAGAGTGGGCGCACACGCCACGCGTAGTAGCCGGCCCTCGACACCTCCAGCACCCGGCACAGGGTCGTGACCGGCCAGATGCGGGCGTGCGCATCGATGAAGGCGAACCTCATCGACTCTCCCTGGCGAAGAAGGCCGTCGCTTTTTTTAAGATGTCGCGCTCCTCCCGAAGCCGCGCATTCTCGCGCGCGAGCCGCCGATTTTCCTGCTCGAGCGTCAGCACCCGCCCCGGCGACACGATCGGTTCGTCTGGCTGGACGCGCACGCGCTCCCACCAACTCCGGAGCGTCTCGGGGTGCACCTCCAGCTCGCGGGCGATCTGGGCCAGCTGCTGCGGGTCGGCGTCCACGAGGCGTACCGCTTCGCGGCGGAACTCCTCAGTGTACGCCGACGGGCCCCGTCGTTTCTTCTTTCGTTGGCTGTCCATCGTCACCTCCACCTCGAATCTCCTTCGAGGAATGGGAGGTGTCCACTAAACCGAGGCAAGTTCAACGACGCCTTTCGCGACGAGCCCGGACGAACGTCTCTTTGTGACCGCCGCTCGGTCGGCCACCGGTAGCGTCCCGAGCGGCTCTACCCACAAAAATCCCGGCGCGTTGCGCGTGGAGCTCTCGCGCCATGAGGTGCGATCCGGAGAATCCGCTTCCTCCGCGCAAATCCGCGTATCCAACCACCCGAAGCTCACTCGGCACGCGGAGCGCCGAATGCGCGCCGTAATCTTCTGCTTCGACTCCTTCAATCACGGCTCTCCGCGCGACCAGCCCAGCGCTGCGGGAATCTCAGAGCCCGATTCCAAGAAAGATCGAGATCACGCGGTTCTTCGCGCTGGCGTCTTTCGCAACGTCGGTGAACCCGTACGAGTATGCGCCGCCCAGTGTCAGTCTCCTGCCGCTCATGGCGAAGTCGACGCCCGCCTCCACGCGACCGGAAACGTCGAACTTCTTGCGCTGGCTCACGCCCTCCGTGAACGCGTCGCACGACGCGCTGGCGGAGACACCGTTGCTGGACCCACTGATGTCGCACGTCGCCTGG
>DATISA010000089.1:0-6065 GCA_035469245.1 Gemmatimonadaceae bacterium | reverse complement strand
ATCGACGGTCAGCTGACGGGCGCCGCGACCGTGAACGGCTCCACGACCACGCGGCTATCGATCACGGCGAACCTGAATCACGACGATCGTGGCGCTCACTCCGCCCTCGACGGCACGGCGCAGATCAGTCTTGCCGGAGGCAAGCGTTTCGACGTCGACGTCACGGCGCATCCGATCTCGCTCGTCGAAGTCGGGAGATTCTTCCCAGCCGCGGGACTGCAAGGCAGCGCGACCGGACCGGTGCATCTCACGGGCGCGCTCAGCGACCTGCGCGTCGCGAGCAATCTCACGTTGCCCGACGGTGGACGGTTCGACGTGCACGGCACGCTCGATCTGGCGAGCCGCGCCAAGGGCTATGATCTCGCCGCGTCGCTGTACACGCTCAATCTGCGCACGGTCGACAGCAAGGCCCCCGTCACGTCGCTCACCGCCACTGCGCGCGTCAACGGGCGCGGTACGCAGCTGGCGACGATGAGCGCCACGCTCGCCGCCGATCTGTCGACGTCGCGCTGGGACAGCATCGCCGTGGACACGATGGCCGTGCGACTGCGGCTCGCCAACGGCGTGGCCGACGTCCAGCGGCTGTACGCGCACGGCGCGCATACCACGGCCACGGCCTCGGGATCGTTCGGGCTCGCGCGCGGCCGGAGCGGCGCGCTCACCTACAACGTCGACACCGACTCGCTCGGGGCATTCAATCGCTGGCTCCCTCGCACGGCCGGCGCAGCGACGCCGGTGCCTCCGCGCCCCGGTGTGACGGCGAGTGCCGTGCGCCGCGCCAGAGAAGATTCGGCACGCGTGGCACGCGCCACGGAGATGGAACGAATGATCAGCGGCCGGGCCGGGCCCGGGCTGGTCGTGAAAGCGCCGCAGGCAGTCCCGCGCGACACGGTATCGGGCCGATTGGCCGCCGCGGGCACGCTTCGCGGAAACATCTACGACTTCGACTTGCGCGGGCGAGCGGCGGGCGAGCAGATCGTGGCGCGCGGCAACTCCATTCGGAGCTTCCGGAGCGAGTACGTCTGGACCAACGCGCGCACCCCGCAAGCCAAGCTCGCCGTCGGTCTCGATGCGGACAGCGTGAGCGCGATGGGTTTCGCGTTCGACACCGTGAGCGCGCGGCTCACCTATGGCTCGCCCGGTGGACACGTCGAGATGGTCGTGACGCAGGACCGCACGCGCCAGTACGCGGCAAGGGCCGACTACGTGTTCCATCCCGACCACCGCGAGCTGCACCTTGCCGACGTGACTCTGCGGTTCGATACCACGTACTGGTCGATGCCACATCCCTCGACCGTGGCCTGGGGCGGCCCGGGCATTCGCGTCGTCGATTTCGAGCTGCGTAACCGTGGACACGGCCGGCTGTACGCGAACGGACTGCTGCCGACGAGCGGCGTGGCCAACTTCACGCTCGACGTCGACGAGTTTCCCGTCTCGAACGTCTCTGACATCCTGCAGTCCGACGTCGACGTGACCGGAATCATGTCGCTCCATGGCGCGATGACCGGCACGACGCGCGACCCGGCGTTCCATGGCGCGTTTGGCGTCGTGCGCGCGACCTGGAACGGCACGCCCGTGCCCGAGCTGCTCGGCACGTTCGGCTACGCCGATCGATCGCTCGTCTCGCATCTCGACGCGGTACGCGACAACGGCAAGCCGATGACGACCGTCGACGCGCGGCTGCCGATCAATTTGGCAATGAGCGGCGTGACCGGCCCGCGGCTCATCGACGCGCCGATGTCGGTGGACGTCGTGGGCGACAGCCTGCCGATCGATCTCGTGGTGTACGCGACCGATCTCGTCTCCAACGTGCACGGCCACGCGGCGGGGCGGTTGGCGATGCGCGGCACGCTTCGCCGGCCATCGCTCGTCGGGGCGGTCACGCTCCGAAACGGCACGACGACCATCAACTCGACCGGCGCCACGCTCAAAAGCATCACCGCGGACGTGCGGATGGCGAACGACACCGTGTACATCGATTCGGTCGCCGGCTGGGCGAAAGGACCCGTGCAGCTGCGCGGAACGCTCGCCGTGGGCACGTGGCGCGAACCGACGTTCAATCTGTATCTGGTGTCGAGCGGCGCGGAGTTGTTGAACAACAAGTGGGGCACGGTGCAGGTGGACGCTGGCCTCGCGCTCACCGGGCCGTTTCGCAATGCGTACTTGAGCGGTGCGATGACGGTCACGCAGGGCGTGATCTACGCGCCCGAACCGACGGGGCGACACCTGATCGGCGCCGGCGATCCGGCCCTGTTCAACGTGCTCGATACCGCCGTGACGACCGACCAGAATCTGTTCCCCGCGCAGTCTCCGCTCGTCGCCAACCTGCGCACGGAAGTGACGGTGGCCGTCCGTCGCAACACGTGGGTTCGCAACCGCGAGGCGAACGTCGAGATCTACACCGACCAGCCGATCACGGTGCGCCAGCAGGCGCAGTCGCTGTCGCTCACGGGCGTGGTGACGACGGAGCGCGGCGAGTACCGGTTCATGAGCAAGCGCTTTCAGATCAAGCGCGGCTCGGCGATGTTCATCGGCAGTCCCGACATCAACCCGACGCTGCAGGTCACGGGCGAGTACGAAGTCGAGGTGCCGGCGCGCGGCGCGATCAACATCAGGGTCGTGATCGGTGGGACGATGCGCCGTCCGCGGCTCTCGCTGGAGAGCGACGCCCAGCCACCCAAGACCCAGTCGGAGCTCTTGAGCCTACTCGCCTTCGGCCAGTCGACGACGTCGCTGCTCGCCTTCACGTCGTCGAGCATTGCCGGGTCCGCGGCGACACTCGACCTCTTCGGTGTGGGCGCGCAGGCAGCCATGCGCCGTCTGGCCGGCGTGGCGCTCGGCGTGGCCGTGCAACAGGTCGAGATTCAGGCCGGACGCGCCTTCGGCACCGACGTCTTCGACATCACCCCCGGCGATGTCCCGACCGAGATCGGGACGAGTCCCGGCCGGTCGATCGGCAACTTCTTCACCCAGACCAAGTTCGAGGCGGGCAAGTACGTCAACCCGCGGACGTTCGTGAGCGGCCAGGAGCAGGCCGGCCTGCTCGGCGCCTCGATCGAGCACCGTACGGCGGACGGCTGGCGTTTCAATGCCACCTTCGAGCCGAGGATCCTCCTCAGCGAACCGCGCCTCAATTCGCAGCCGTGGCGAACCGTGAGGGCGTACGGGGGATTCGTGGTACGAGAGTGGAGGTTCTGAGGGCTCAGTGTGACGGTCGAGATCTCGGTGTGACGGTCGAGATCTCATGGCTCGGCTGAGATCTCACCCGCTCGAGCGAGTCCAGCATCGAGGTCTCGGCATCGAGGCCTCAGGCGTGCGAAAGCCACACCAACGGCGGATTGGCAATCGAGTCAGGGTTCTGGCTCTGATCCTGGCGAAATCGACTCCGAGCCTGGTTCGGATCCCGCCGTTTGGCGTGGCTTTCCCGCGTCGGACGCCTCGACGCTGACGCCTCGATGCTGGTCTCGCCATCGCGGGTGAGATCTCGGTTCAAGCGCCCCCAGACTCAACTCGTCAAACTCACGTCTGACCACTCAAGCACGCAACTCATCCCACAACGCCGCCATCGCCCTCATCCCATTGAAGAAGTTGTCCACGCTCAGCCATTCGTTCGGCGCATGCGCGTTCTCCCCCGGGAGGCCGAAGCCGACCAACAACACCGGCGTGTTGAGGATTCTCTGAAAATCTCCGACGACCGGAATCGAGCCGCCTTCGCCCGTGATCACCGGCTCGCGATCGAAGGCCGTCGCGAGCGCGCGGCGCGCGGCGTCGAAGATCGGACCGCTCAGATCGGCGCGCCACGGATTGCCGCCGTGGAGCGGCGTGACGGTCGCCGTCACGCCGGCCGGCGTCACGCGTTGGACGTGCGCGCGCATCAGCCGCTCGATCTCTCTGGGATCCTGGTCGGGCACGAGCCGGCAGCTCACCTTGGCCATCGCCTTGGCCGGAAGCACCGTCTTGGCGCCTTCGCCCGTGTAGCCGCTCAACAGCCCGTTCACCTCGCAGGTCGGGCGCATCCACAGACGCTCGAGCGTGGAATAGCCCTTCTCGCCGACCAGCGACGGGGATCCGGTCTCCTCACGGAAGCTCTCGTCCTTGAAGGGAAGGCCGCGAATCTGTTTGCGCGCGGCGTCGCCCCAGTCGCGGACTTTGTCGTAGAATCCTGGAATCGCGATGTGCCCGTCGGCATCGTGCATCGTGGCGAGAATGCGCGCGAGCGCCATCGCCGGGTTCATCACCGCGCCGCCGTAGCTGCCGGAGTGCAGATCGACCGATGGCCCCTGCACGTCGATCTGGAAATAGGCCAGACCGCGCAGCGACGACAGAATGGACGGCAGACCAGGCGCGAACATGGACGAATCGGAGATGACGACCGCGTCGGACGCGAGCTGCTTTGCGTTCTGCTCGATGAAGCCGGCGAGATTGTCGCTCCCAACCTCTTCTTCGCCTTCGGCCAGCACGATGACGTTGAGCGGCAGCGTGCCGCGCGTCGAGAGGTGCGCCTCCAGCGCCTTGACGTGCAGAAAGAGCTGGCCTTTGTCGTCGACGGCACCGCGAGCAAAGATCTTCCCGTCGCGCAGCGACGGCTCGAACGGCGGGCTGTCCCACAGCTCGAGCGGCTCGGCGGGCTGGACGTCGTAGTGACCGTAGATCAACACCGTGGGCGCGCCCGCCGGAGCCTTGCGCCATTCTCCGAGGACGATCGGGTGTCCCTTGGTCGGCCGTATCGACGCCGAGAAGCCAATCGCGCGAAGCGAATCGGCCACCCAATCGGCGGCTCTGGCGGTGTCACTGTTGTGCTCCGACCGGGCGCTGACGCTCGGAATCCGGAGGAGCTCGAACAGCTGGTCGAGTGCGCGATCGCGATTCGCGCCGAGGTACGCGTCGATGTCTTTGGCAAGCGGCATGAGGAACAAGCTGAGAGGGACGGCGGGGCGACGCAACTGACTCGGGTCAAGACGCGCCGCGCACGTCGTGACGGCGCGCCAGTCCTCGCGCCAATCCGGTTCGGCGCCTATCATCAGGCAATCGCGGAAACCGGCAACAGTGGAGGAGGCTTGATCGAGGTGATGCACGCGGGCGCACGAGGTGCACGGTGACGTCGCACGACGAGGACGGCGAACGGGGGGATGGCGGCATTCAGGCGGAAATTGTTCAGCGACGCCCGTTTCATTCGGTGAAGGCAGAGGTCGCCGTGAGCATTCTCAGAACGGCGGCGCTCATCGAGCGGCATTTCGCGCAGGTCGTCGCGCAGTCGGGCATCACCGTGCAGCAGTACAACGTGCTTCGCATCCTCCGCGGCGCCGGTGACGAGGGGATTCCCACCCTGGTGATCCGCGATCGCATGATCCACGCGGCCCCCGGCATCACGCGCCTTCTCGACAAGCTCGAGACCGCCGGCCTGGCTCGCCGCGAGCGCTCTTCGCCCGACCGGCGCCAGGTGCTGTGTCACATCACCGATCGTGGACTCGAGACACTCGATCAGCTCGACGAGGCAATGCGCCTGGCGGACGACGTCGCGGTGGGCGACCTCGACGACGCCGAGCAGCGGCAGCTGCTCAAATTGCTGGAGCGCGTTCGCGCGTCGCAGCGAAGCGGTGAGGCTCCTATCGACGCGGCCCTAACGGGCCGTGGGCCAGGCGCCGACCCAACCGACTAGGAGCCAGAGCCGGCGCGCGGCGATCTCTCGACCCGCGCGCCGCAGCACGACCCGATCGCCGCGCCGCAGCTCGGCGAAGAACGGCGCGAGGGTTTCTATGGGCCCGGGTGGCTTGTCGGAATCGTCGAGTGCGAGGAGCAGGTTGTCGCCGCCGCGCGCGCGATCGGGAAAGCGCGGCCACAGATCGTACTGATTCGCCCGGCCGGCCAGGTTGAGCGCGAACGTGGTCGGATGCGACTCCACGTGGAACGCGAGCTCGGCGGCATCCTGATATCGGTCGCCGCCCATCCACGTGGTTGCCCCCGAGGCGGCGGTCGCCGCGCGCGCCGCGGCGTCCGCGGAGCGCGACAACTCGGGCCAGCCGAAGGCGCGGGCGATCGGATCGCGCGCCGGCGCGATCGGCAGA
>DATISA010000088.1:0-7974 GCA_035469245.1 Gemmatimonadaceae bacterium | reverse complement strand
CGGACATCTCGTCGCGCAGCTCGTATCCAGTGGACCGGCTGACCCGTCGCCGATCACCGTCGTGTTCTCGCCCGCTCTTCCGCTCGGCGCGAGCACGTCGGTCGCCGTGGACCGCACACCGGGCGACGTTCACGCGACCGTTCACGGCACGCTCCGCGACCGATTGACGCTCGATGTTCCGTACGCCGGCGGCTGGAGCATCGTGCCACCCGCGATGCCGGCGCAGATCGGTCAGCGTTCGCGAGCGCCGCGAGTATTGAGCGAACGGCTGAGGGACGGTCAGTACGTCGCGACGCTCGAAGGAATCGCGGGGCGAACGTACCGGTTCCGGGTGCGTGAACCGGGCAAACCCTGGCGCGAGACGGACGTTGCTTTCCCCGCGGCGGGCGCGAACGCCGACGGCTACACCACGCGCACACTCACGCTGGGCCGTCAATGAGCGCCGCCAGCTGGCGTGACGGTTGGTCGAACGTCAACGAGAACAACAACTACGACAACAACGACAACTGCTTTGGAGAACGGATTGACGCGGAAGGCACGAAGTGGATCGGATTGCTTTCCGGTGAGACGAGAGCTTTGCGCCACCGGGTTGGATTCGTTGCATTAGTGTCATTCGTGTTCTACGAGTTCCAAGTCCATCGGCGGGCAGAGCGATCGAGCATCAGCAGTGCCGGAGAACCGCGATGAACATGTCCCGCAAGACTCGTGAAGGTCCGTAAGAGCGTGCGTCGCATCGTTCGCCGGATCGCATGCGTTGCAGTCGGACTGATCGTCGCTCAGGCCGCGGCGGCGCAAGTGCTCGACAAGCGAGCCATGCTCGCGCGGTACGCGTGGCTCGACAACCGCGACTACGACTGGTACGCGGCACGAATCCCTTTCTTCGACTCGCCCGATACCGCAATTACCGCGACGTACTACTATCGCTGGGAGCTCGTCACCAAGCATCTCACGTACGGAGACCCGCGCACCGGGTACACGTTCACCGAATTCATCGATCGTCCGTTCTGGTCCGGCGCGTACGGTGCGATCAGCTGTCCACTCGGCCACCAGTTTCACGAGCTGCGCTGGCTGAACGATGCACGAATCGTCGACGACTTCGCGCGCTACTGGTTCGAGACTCCGGGCGCACAGCCGCGCAGTTACAGCAACTGGTACGGCGAATCGATGTGGGCCACGTATCTCGTGAACGGCGATCGCCGCTTCATCGCCCAGATGCTGCCGTACATGAAACGCCAGTACGCGGGCTGGGTCGCCGAGCACTTCGATTCGTCGCATGGATTGTTTCATTGGGACGGGCTGCACGACGGGATGGAGCGGAACATCAACAGCCGGCAGACCGACGACATCGATACGGGCGCCGATGGGTATCGGCCGACGCTCAACAGCTACATGTACGCCGACGCGCTGGCGATTTCGCGTGCGTCTCGGCTGCTCGGCGACTCGGCGACGGCACGCAATTTTGCGGCAAGGGCTGCCGCGCTCAAACGGAGAGTCCAGGATGAGCTCTGGGATCCCGAGCGCGAGTTCTTCTTCCACGAGTTCGCGCATGACGACAAGGGCGGCATCCGCGCCAGAACACTGACATACAAGAGCGGGCCGCACGCTGGCGACCCGCACGGGCGGGAGCTGATCGGATACGTGCCCTGGCAGTTCGAGCTTCCCGACTCCGCGTATTCGGTCGCCTGGCGCTTTCTCATGGACAGCGCGCGCTTCTACGCACCATTCGGGCCGACGACCGCCGAGCGTCACGATCCTCTGTTCTACATCTCTCCGCGCTGCTGCTGGTGGAGCGGCAACTCGTGGCCTTACGCCACGACGCAGACGCTCGCCGCGATGACGAACCTGCTCGAGGACTACCATCAGAGTTTCGTCACGAAGCGGGACTGGCTCGAGCTGCTTCGTGTGTACACGCGCACGCAACGTCTGAACGGAAGGCCGTTCGTAGCGGAGGGCGCGAATCCGGACAATGGATCGTGGGACGGGTTCAATACGTTCGATCACAGCGAGGACTACTTCCACTCGGGCTACGTGGACCTGGTAGTGACCGGACTCGTCGGACTGCGGCCCCGCGCCGACGACACGCTCGAGGTGAGTCCGCTCGCTCCTGACGACTGGCCGTGGTTCGCGCTCGACGACGTTGCGTACCATGGACATCGCGTGAGTGTGCTGTGGGATCGGGACGGCTCGCGCTATCGTCGTGGTCGCGGCCTGATCGTGCTCGTCGACGGCCGCGTTGCCGCGACCGCGCCGACGCTCGGCCGGGTCAAAGTGCGTATCCCGCCGCCGCGCCTGCGTCCCCTCGTGCGCACACCGGTGAATGTGGCAGTGAACAATGGCCGCGGCGCCTACCCGTGGGTCGAGGCGTCGTACAGTGCCGCGACGTCGCCGCCATTCGCGCTCATCGACGGCAACTATCGCTACACCACTGCCCCGCCGAATCGGTGGACCGATTCCGGATCGGTCGATTCGCGCGCGCGGCTGGTGCTGGATTTCGGGGCGGCGCGATCGGTCGACGAGTTGACGCTCTATTTTCTCGACGACGGCGCGGCGAGCAGCATTCGAGCGCCGGCTTCGTACGCGATCGAGACGTGGAGCAGCGGTCGGTGGACAAACGCACCAACGAGTTCGCGCCAGCCCGCGACGCCAGAAGGCCACCGAGCCAATCATGTCCGATTTCCGAAGCCGCTCTGGACGTCGAAAATCCGGTTGACCTTGAAGCACCCACCCGGTGTACACGTCGGCCTCACCGAGATCGAGGCGTGGTCGCGCGAGATGCCGGCTCGAGGTGAAGCCTTGGCGGCGCCGCGGGACCTCGCCTACAACGCGACCGGCGAAGGATTTCCTCGTGCGTCAGCGTCGTTCACGGGGCAATCGGACACCGTCCGGCAGGCCGTGGATGCGCAGGTCGCATTCACGCACTACTCGCGCAACCGCTGGACGAGCTACGGTTCGCCCAACGCGAGCGATTGGCTGCAGGTGGACTTTGGCGAGCCGCGCCTCGTGGCGACGGTCGATCTCTACCTCTGGGGCGACGAGCGAGGCGTCAAGGCGCCGCGCGCGATTCGCGTCCAGTACTGGGATGGATCGCGCTGGACGGACGCCGACGTCGTGAACCGCCAACCCGAGCGGCCGGCAACGTGGGCGCTCAACCGGATTCGTCTTCGACCGGTGCGCAGCTCGAGAATTCGTGTCATCTTCGACCACGATCTGCCGGCCGCCAGCGGCGTAACGGAGCTCATGGTGTGGGGGCCGGACCCATTCGCCATCGACCGATAGGATGCCCACGACGATGCTGCGTGATTCTCGCCATGTGCTCGTCCCGCTCGTGTTGCTCATCCAACTCTCTTGCGCTCGAACGATGACCAGCGATGCAACCGCCACGACCCGAGGGATCACGAAGAGCACCTTCGGAAAACTCGCCGACAGCACCCGCGTCGATCTCTATACGCTGCGCAACAAGTCGGGCATCGAGGCGCGGATCATCACCTACGGCGGGGTCGTCGTCTCGATCGATACACCGGACCGCAACGGCAAGCTCGACGACATCGTGCTCGGCTTCGACGATCTCGCGAGTTACGTCAAGGACTCACCCTACTTCGGCGCGATCGTGGGCCGCTACGCGAACCGTATCGCCAAAGGCCGGTTCACGCTCGACGGGAAAACGTACCAGCTGCCGGTCAACAATCCGCCCAACAGCCTTCACGGCGGCGACCGCGGCTTCGACAAGGTGGTGTGGGAGGCGACGCCGTTCGACAGCGCCGGTGGCGTCGGTGTCGTGATGACCCACGTGAGTCCCGACGGCGACCAGGGCTATCCGGGAACCGTACGCGTCCAGGTGACGTACACGCTCACCGACTCGAACCAGCTCTCGGTCGAGTACCATGCAACGACCGACAAGGCGACCCCGATCAATCTCAGCAATCACAGCTACTTCAACCTGACGGGCGGCGCCACGCGCGACATTCTCGATCACGTGCTGACGCTCGGCGCGGACCGGTACACGCCGGTCGATTCGACGCTCATTCCGACGGGCGAGCTGGCGTCCGTCGCCGGAACGCCATTCGATTTCCGGACGCCCACGGCCATCGGCGCACGCATCGACGCCAACGACGAGCAACTGCGGCGTGGCCGAGGCTATGACCACAACTTCGTGCTGACGCCGGCCGCGTCCGGCCTCACCCACGCCGCGCACGTATTCGAGCCGACGAGCGGACGCACACTCGACGTGTACACCGACCAGCCCGGAGTTCAGTTCTACACGGGCAACTTTCTCGACGGAACCGTACACGGGAAAAAAGGCCGAGCGTACGGCTTCCGCTACGCGCTCTGCCTCGAGACCCAGCACTTTCCGGATTCACCGAACGAACCGGCGTTCCCATCCACGATTCTGCGGCCGGGGCAGGAGTTCTGGTCGCGGACCGTGTTCGCGTTCGGGCGGTCCGGGAGCTGACCCGACTACTTTGGCGTGGTTGCGCTCCAGGCCGAGCGTACGCGATCGACGAGCGCGCGGAATCGGGAATCGGCGGCAAGACGTGCACTGACGGACCGAGGGTTGACGAAGATCACGTCCGGTTGCCGCTCGTCGTACGCCGTCTGAAAGCAGTGCAGCGCGGTCTCGGTGTCGCCGAGCGCGTCGTAGACATCGATGAGATCGATTGCCGGCGCCCCGGTGCAGCCAACGACGTGCGCCGCCGCGAGGAGCTGGCGCGCTTCAGCGCGGCGACCCGCCCGTCCAAGCACCCCCGCCAGACCCGTCGTGTCGGCGGTCAACCGCATCTGCTCGGCCGCGCTGTCGAGCTGTTTCGCGGCAACGTACGCGAGCGCCAGCTGCTCGTGTGCGTCGGTGTAGCCGGGATCCATGTCCAGTGTACGTCGCAGCTGCACGATGGCATCCCGCGATCGGCCGAATCTCCACAATGCCGTGCCGTACCGGGAGTTCATGATCAGTGACAGGGGCTCGAAGTGCAGCGCTGCTCGGATCTCGCGCAGCCCCGACGCACTGTCCTCGGCTGCGTTGTAGGTCTGCATCAGCCACAGGTGCGCCGTGGCGTAGGTGGAGTCCAACGATACTGCGCGGCGCAGGTATCGCTGCGCTGCCGGCACGTCATAGTCGTAAAACAACGCGACGAAGCCGAGCGACGCCCACGCCTCGGCCGTCGATGAGTCGATGGCGAGGGCGTGACGCGCCGCGTCCTTCGCCAGCGGACAAACCTCGCCCGTCGGCCGCATGCGCCAATTCGCCTGAATGCAGTACGAGTCCGCCAAGCCGGCCCATGCGCGCGCGAAGCCGCTGTCACGTGCGATCGCCTGCGAGAAGTACTGTACCGCGCTGCGAAAACCATCGGGCGTGCGGCGGTTGAAGAAGTAGCGGCCCCGAAGGTAGAGCAGATACGCCTCCGGATCCGCGGTCCCGTGGATCGAGAAGACAGGAGCGCCGGCGCCGCTCGCCGTGGTTCCGCCGAGGAGCCGCGGACGCACGGCGCCGACGATGGACCGCGACAGTTCTTCTTCGACCGCGAACACGTCACGCAGCTCGCGATCGTACGCGTCCGACCACAGGCTCAACCCGTCGCTCACCCGCGTGAGCTGCGCCGTGATGCGCAGCCGATCGCCCGATTGCCTGACGCTGCCCTCGATCACGGCCTGGACACCAAGCTGCCGCCCGATCTCCTGCGCGCTCAGGCCGCGCCCCTTGAACGCGAACGAGGACGACCGCGACGCGACGCGCAACGGCGATCCCTTCGCCAGCGCGACCATGAGCTCTTCGGCAACGCCGTCGCTGAAGTACTCGTTGTCCCGATCGGGGCTCGTGTTGTCGAAGGGCAGCACCGCGATCGAAGCGATGGTTTCCGCCGTGGCGGACGACGCCGTCGACCATTTGCCTTTGGCGATCCATCCAACCGCGGCGAGCGCGACGAGGACGACGACCGTACCAACGATCCAGCGAAGTGTCGATCGGCGTGCCGGCGCCTCGCCACTCGCGCCGGCGAGCGTGGGCGCGCTCAACCGGGCGAGCTCCTCCTCGATCGCCCGGCAAAGCTCAGCGGCCGACTGCCAGCGATCGGCCGGCGCTTTCGCCAGACAGCGAGCAATGAGCGCGTCGAGATTCGGCGATACGGCCGGTCGCTGCGTTCGAATCGGCGGCGCGGTCTGGGTCAGATGCGCGGCGATCAACGATTGTGGAGACGCCGCGACGAACGGCGGGCGGCCGGCGAGCATTTCGTACCCCGTCACCCCCAGCGCGTAGATGTCGGCGCGATAATCGAGATTCTGATCCCCGGTCGCCTGTTCCGGCGCCATGTAGGCCGGCGTGCCGATGCTCATCCCGGTGCCGGTGAGGCGCGTGCGACCCGCCGACTCGACCGCCCGCGCGATGCCGAAGTCGGTGACGAGCGCGTAGCCGTTCGACAGCAGGACGTTCTCCGGCTTGATGTCGCGATGGACGATCCCATGCGCATGAGCATGCGCCAGCGCGGAGGCGACGTCCCGAAGGATCCGGAGCGCGTCCGCGACCGGCAGCTCGCCTTCGCGTTCCATCCGGGCGCGCAGCGTTTCGCCGGCGACGAACGGCATCGTGTAGTACAACAGGTCGCCTTGACGTCCGCTCCACAGCAGTGGAACGATCAACGGGTGCTGCAGCGAGGCGGCGAGTGTGGTCTCCCTGCGAAACCGCTCCGCGTCGACCGCATCGGCCATCTCCGGCGGCAGCACTTTGACCACGACACGCCGCCCGAGCTCCGGTTCTTCGCCGACGAAGACGCGCGACATCCCGCCGCCGCCGAGCTCACGCTCCAGCGTGACGCTGCCACCCAGCGACGCTTGCACCTGGTCCAACAGGCTCTGGCTCATCCGGTACCGGTGCGGGACGGGGCGATAATATCGTTCGTCCAACGACCCGGCGCGCCCGACGTCACTTCATCGACCCGCATGCGCCGACGACGCTCTGCGCCCCATACCTTGCCCTGATCACCCGCGCAGCGCCGGTCGGCGGCAGCTCGACAACGTACAGATTGTCGTATTCCTCGTCGCAGATCGGCGGCACGTCGGCGCCGAGCGCGTGGATGATGTCCGGCACCGTGTTCGAGTGCCCAACCACGAGCACCGTCTGGCCCGCGTGCTTTCGGATCGCCGCCGCGACATCCTGCGCGTGCGTGCGACCGCTCGCCGTCACGACTTCGGGATTGATTCCGAGCGCGGCCGCCGCGGGCGCCGCGGTGGCGCGCGTGCGCTCGTACTGCGTGGTGATGATCGCCGTCACGCCCGCGCCCCGGACGGCGTCGAGTAGCGCCCTGGCGCGCGCCTCACCCGCGGACGTGAGCGGCGGATCCGCCACCGGCGCCGACGTTTTCTCGGCGTGACGAACGAGAATGACCGTAGTCGTCGCCGGCATCGCCGTCTGCGCGACGACAGTCGACGTGGCGGCTCCGAGCAACGTCATCGCGGCAGCGAAAGCGCATCCAAGACGAACGATCGAATCCATGCTGTGGTCTCCGGGGTGAGCGCGGTGCACGCGCGAGCAGGATGACCTTGCCGGCGTCAATGCGCTACCGCTTGGCTTCCGTGTCGCTCAATCGCGCGAGTCGCTTACGCGCCTCGGCGACTTTCGGCTGCAGTTCCGGGTCGGCGTTCTTCCACTGCTCGAGGAACCTGGTGTAGTAGCTCGCTGCCTTCTCGCGATCGCCTTTGGCCTCGTACAGCTCGCCCAGGCGCTTGTAGACTCCGGCTGAGTACTCCGCCGCCAGCGCCGGGACGTATGCGTATGTAACGCGGCGCTGGTCGGCGAATCGAGTGAAGGCGGCAATCGCGGAATCGGCGTTGCCGCTCAAATCGTATGCCCGACCGATGTCGGGCAGCAGGCAGCCGGGGCAAACGTTCTCGGCCGAGCGAAATTCGCGGATGGCGTCAGCGTAATTGCGTTCGGCCAGCGCGATCTCGCCGGCCATGGTATGCCGGGCCCAATCGTCCGTCCATCGC
>DATISA010000087.1:0-22468 GCA_035469245.1 Gemmatimonadaceae bacterium | reverse complement strand
CCGGCTCGCGGACGGATACGCGGGGCTGCTGCGAGCGACGTCGCGGACGGTTCGGAACTGCCGTCGTCTCCATTCGGCTCCTCCTGAATCTCGGTGTCCTCGGCCAATTCGGCCGGATCGAGCTCTTCAGACGCAAGGTCCATCCCATCACGGCGCCGCAGCGTCGCCGCGCCGTCTCGCATCCCCCGCACGGTCGACGCGGTCGACACGAACAGGTCCTCGGCTTCCTGCTGGACGACCGTGAGCAACGCGTTGAAGTCGTTCAGCCGGTCCTCGGTCAACGAGACCGCCCGCCGGACGCGTTCGTCCGCGTCGGCCACGGTATCGCCAATCCGTTTCACGTCTCGCCGAACGACCGCGGTCACGGCGTTCACGTTGTCGGCGATCGAGCTCACCCGCTCGACGAGCGGCTTGGAATCGGCGTACATCCGCTCCAGTGCGGCCACGACTTTATGCTGCGCCCGACGCACCTGAAGCGCCACGAGCACGATACCCACGAGCATCAGGACCATCACCAGCATGATGATGGCCGTGCTCACGGCCTGGATGTCGCCGAGCAGACCAAGGTCCGGCCCGACCGCCTTGACGTAGACCGTGTCCCGGACTGCCGCGGCACCCTGGATGAGCAACGGTGCCGATGCCGCAAAGACGCTCATCATTGGGGAAGCCTCGGAAAGTTACGGAGTCACCCGCGGCGGCTGCCCCGCGCGACGTCGCCAGCCCACCGTCGTGCAAAGGCGAGGCCATCCGCACGAGGAGGCATCCTATGCCGCCCGCGGTGCAAGTGCAACCGGAAATGCCTGACGTCGATCGGCTCAATCCCCGACGCGCACGGATTGTGCTCGATCCGTTAACCTTCACTCGCTGCGTTCGTCCTTTGTTGGCTTCGACATTCCTTCCACTCGCACGAACCGCAACGCCGACATGAATGCCACGCAGTTCCTCGTCCAGGGCGGCCACCGCCTCACCGGGACGATACGACCATCAGGAAACAAGAACGCCGCGCTGCCCATCATCTGTGCGGCACTTCTCACCGACCAGCCGGTCGTGCTCGAGAACGTGCCGCGCATTCGCGACGTCGAGACACTTGTCGAGCTCATTGCGTCGCTGGGAGTCGACGCTGACTGGTCGGGGCGCAACGCCCTCGAGATCCACGCCAAAACGGTCCGTGCGACGGACCTCGATCCGAAGCTCTGCCGCCGAATCCGCGCGTCGATTCTCCTTGCCGGCCCGCTGCTCGCGCGGTGCGGTCAGATCGAGCTGCCGCCGCCGGGTGGCGACGTGATCGGCAGGCGTCGTGTCGACACCCACTTCCTGGCGCTCGAGCGGCTCGGAGCGGCCTTCGAGCTCGACGACAGCTTTCATCTCACTACACCGGGACTTCGCGGCGCCGACGTGTTCCTCGATGAGCCGAGCGTCACTGGCACCGAGAACGCCCTCATGGCCGCCGTCGCGGCGAGCGGTACGACCGTGCTGCGGAATGCCGCCAGCGAGCCGCACGTCCAGGACCTCTGCCATTTCCTCGTCGCCTTGGGCTCCGAGATCGACGGCATCGGGACGAACAAGCTCACGATCAATGGTGGGCGGCAACTTGGTGGCGCCACCCACAGAATCGGTCCGGATCACATCGAGGTCGGATCTTTCATCGGTCTCGCCGCCGTTACCTGCTCGGAACTTCGGATCGCCGACGCCGGTGTCGAGCATCTGCGGTCGACGCTCATGGGCTTTGCGCGGCTTGGTGTCTCGTGTACGATCGATGGCCCTGATCTGATCGTGCCCGCGGTGCAGGAGAAAGTGATTCAGAGCGATCTGGGTGGGCACGTCTCCAAGCTCGAGGACCAACCGTGGCCGGCGTTTCCCGCCGACACCATGTCCATCGCGCTCGTTACCGCGACACAATGCAGCGGCATGATCCTGATTCACGAAAAGATGTTCGAGTCGCGGCTCTTTTTCGTGGACAAGTTGATCGGCATGGGCGCGCGAATCGTACTCTGCGATCCGCATCGGGCGCTCGTCGCCGGGCCATCGCGGCTCCGCGGCGGCACCGTGGACTCGCCCGACATTCGTGCGGGAATGGCGATGCTGCTCGCCTCGCTCTGCGCCGAAGGCGAGAGCACCATCAACAACGTGGGGCAGATCGAGCGCGGCTACGAGCGCATCGATGAACGGCTTCGCGAGCTCGGCGCCAAGATCGAGCGAGTGGAGGATCGGCGCTCGAAATGACCATCGTGGCCGAGTCGGAGATCGCGCCCGACTTTGCCGAGTTCGGCATTCGCGCATTCACCACGACCCGGGGTGTTGGAAGCTTCGGCATCCACACCGCCGAACCAGTGCGTGACGTCATGGGCCGATGGTCCGAGCTTCAACGCGAGCTTCGACCGGCCGGACCACGGCTGGCGACCGCGAAGCAGGTCCACGGCGCCGACCTGCTCGTGCACCATCCGACCTGGGCGGGCTGGCTGCGAGGCGACGAAGCCGACGGACATGTGGCTGTCGACCGGGGCACGGCCCTGGCCGTCACGGTCGCCGACTGTGTTCCAGTCTTTCTCGCGCACCCGTCCGGCGCGATTGCGTTGCTCCATTCGGGATGGCGCGGGACGGCGGCCCGGATCGTCGAGCGCGGCATCGAGGCCCTCGTGATGCGTGGTCTTCCCGCGTCCGAGCTTCGCGTGCACGTTGGCCCGGCGATCTGCGGGCGCTGCTACGAGGTGAGCGCCGGCGTTTACGAGCGCCTCACCGGTAAGGATCCCGGCCGACCGACGACAGTCGATCTTCGCGCACTCATCGCTGACCACGCTCGAGCGCAGGGTGTCCGTCACATCACGATCAGCGACGCGTGCACCCGCTGCAACAACGATCGTTTCTACTCGCACCGCGCCGGCGATGCGGGACGGCAGTTGAGCGTGATACTCGCCGAGGGCTAGCGCGCGACCCGGCTTTCAACTTGACGCCGTTCGCTACGGGGTCTAGTTTCAGAATGCTGCGCGGCACACGTAGCCGCGAGTGAAATGTGGGGGAGGCTCCCCACATTTTTTTGTTCTGGACGACTTCCTCGACTCGATGTGAAGGACGCGCTGGAAGCTGTTGTCGTATCGGAGCTTGATGTGATCGGTTACGATCTCGTAGAGCTTCGTCGTGGCGGAACCAGGGCTCGTCCGTTGATCGAGGTTCGTATCGATCGGCGTGGCGGGACGGCTGTCACGATAGATGACTGCGCCCGCGCGTCGCGTGCGTTGGAGGCTCGGCTGGATGGCAGTGAGTTGGTGTCCCCGCAGTACGTGCTTCAGGTGTCGTCACCTGGCGAACGGCCGCTGCGGACCACCGACGACTGGCGGCGCTTCATCGGACGTTGGGCGAACGTACTGACCCCGGCACACGGAGGCAGGCTCGAGGGAAGAATTGTCAGTGTAGAAGGTGATGCAGGATCGGAGGTCGCGGTGCTCGAATCCACACCTGGGGACGAACGCCGCATTCCGCTGGCTGACGTGAAGGAAGCTAGGCTGGCGTTTCACATGTAATCGACAGCGCACGGCCGCCGCGGCGAACGCTGAGTTCGCGCGAGTCGGCGACGCATAACACGAGGGGTCTGGATGGTCAGTTCTGCAGAGATTCTCGCCGCGTTTCGCGAGGTATCGAACACGAAGCAGCTCGATCGCGCGGAACTGTACGCGTTGCTCCAGGACGGCATTCTCGCTGCCCTCGCCAAGCGCTACGGCCCCAACGTGCAGGCCGAGGTCGACATCGACGACGGCAAGGGCGACATCCGCATCGTCCTCCTCAAGACCGTCGTCGCCAACGTCGAAGACTCGAGCAACCAGATCTCGATCGACGACGCCAAGGCCTTCGACGAGAGCTTCGAGGTCGGCGACGTCATGGAAGAGCCGATCGATTTCGCCACCTTCGGCCGCACCGCCGTACAGGCCGCCAAGCAGCGCATTATTCAGCGCGTCCGCGAGGGTGAACGGACGCGCATTCGCGACGAGTTCGCGACGCGCGTCGGCGATCTTCTCTCCGGCGAAGTGCAGCAAATCGAACGCGGCAAACTCGTCGTGATGCTCAACAAGTTCCGCGAAGCGGAAGCGATCATCCCGTATCGCGAGCAGAACCATCGCGAGCACTTTCACCAGGGCGAGCCCATTCGCGCGGTGCTCAAGCGCGTCGAGGAGACGCCCAAGGGGCCGAGGCTGATTCTCAGCCGCGGCGATCCGCTGTTCGTGAAAGCGCTGTTCAAGCTCGAGGTGCCCGAGATCCAGCAGAACATCGTCGAGATTCGGGCAGCCGCGCGCGAAGTGGGCAGCCGGACGAAGATCGCCGTGTTTTCGCGTGACGATTCGATCGATCCGGTGGGTGCTTGTGTGGGTCTCAAGGGATCGCGCGTGCAAGCGGTGGTCAATGAGCTGAACGGAGAGCGGATCGACATAGTCCCCTGGTCGCCGGACCCGGAGCGGTTCGCCAAGCTTGCGCTCGCGCCGGCCAAGGTGGCGCGCGTGTTCAGCGATCCGGGGAACAAGACGATTCAGGCGGTCGTCGACGAGGACCAGTTGTCCCTCGCCATCGGGCGCAATGGGCAAAACGTGCGTCTCGCCTCGGAGCTCACTGGGTGGAAGATCGATCTCTACTCGAGTCGCGAATGGATGGAGCGGGGCGGGGAGGCGCAGATCTTCGCGCCGCTTCCCGAAGAGACCGAAGAGATGGCCGACGTGCGACTGTCAGACATTGCCGGCATGCCGCCGGCGACGGTCGCCGTGCTGGAGGAGGCCGGTTATCGCACGCTCAACGACATCATCGATCTGGAACGTGAAGACTTCTTGAAGCTCCCCGGCATCGCGCCGGAGGAGGCGAATCGAATCATGGCACTCATCGACGAGCTGACGACGGAAGACAGCGGCGGCGAGTCGGAAGCAAGCGGAGGAGAAGGAGACACGGCCGCGTAAGCCGTGCGCGCAATGAACGCCGCCGACCAGCAGCGACTGTTCCGATTGCTCGGCCTCGGCGTGCGCTCGCGTGGGGCGGTGGTGGGTGTACAGCAAGTGCGAGAAGCCGCAAGACACAACAAGGTCTATCTCGCGGTGGTGGCGACGGATGCGTCGCCGAATAGTCTGAACAAGATCGTGCCGCTGCTGAACGCTCGGCGCGTTAGGTTTATCGAAGTCTCGTCCGCGACGGCGCTCGGTGCCGCGGTCGGACGCGATCATACGGCAGTCGTCGGGATCGTCGACAGGCAGCTCGCTGCTGGAGCTCGCCAGGTGACGGCCCCGCCGGATGCCACTGAGGAGGATGTTTGAGCAAGTTCACAGTCAGTGAGTTGGCCACAGAATTCGGAGTGCCCGCCGAAGAGGTCGTTTCGATTCTTCGGCAAATGGACATTCCGATTCGAAGTCACATGAGCATGCTCACCGACGATCAGGTCGCTCGCATCCGAGCCCGGTGGGAGCGCGACAAGCGGACTCGCGCCGAGCGTCAGGCGGCGCCGACGGCAACAGCCGCGCGGCGTCGCCGCACGACCGCCGCTCCCGAACCGGTCGCCGCTCCGGCACCTGCGTCCACTGAGACGCCGGTTCGTCGGCGCCGAAAGGCAGCAGACGTTCAAGCGGCCGCCGAGGAACACGCCGCCGCGCAGGCGGCAGCGGACGCCGCGGCAGCACAGGCCGCAGCCGAAGCCGCCGCACAGCAGGAAGCCGCCGCCGCGGAAGCCGCGCGCGCGGAAGCGGCGCGCATCGAGGCGCTTCGTGCCGAAGAAGCCGCGCGTGCCCAGGCCGAAGCAGCCGCCCAGGCACAGGAGCGCTTCGAGCAGCGACCGGTCGAAGCCGAAGTCGCGCGGCCAGCGCCGTCCGGTGACGGTGCGCGCGCCGCGCATGCACACCCGGCCGCCCCGGAGCGTCCGCGCCCGCGTCCGGTCACGCCGGGTGCGCCGCGACCGCGGCCAGTCGCGAGCAGTGGATTCCCGCCGCGCCCGATCGCGTCAGCTGCGCCCGGCGGTGCGCCCGCCGGCCCACGCCGCGATGACAAGCGCCCTGGAGGCGGCGGTGGTGGTGCTGGTGGTGCTGGTGGCGGTGGCGGCGGTGGCGGTGCTGGCGTCGCCGAGCGCGGAGGCCGTCGCAAGAAAGGCCGTCGTGGCGCGGTGGACCAGGAAGCGGTCGATGCGAACATCTCGAAGACGATGGCCGCCATGCGTGGCGCACCGACGCGGCGCACGGCGAGCGATCTCCGACGTGGCTCACGCGAGGAGCTCGAGGCCGCGCGCGCCGCTGAGGCCGAGCGCGAGCGCAAGACCGTGCGCGTCAACGAATTCATCACCGTCAGCGAGCTCGCGCAGATCCTGAAGGTGCCGGCGACCCAGATCGTCGCCTTCGCGTTCAAGGAAATGGGGTTGATGGTCACCATCAACCAGCGTCTCGACTTCGACCAGATCGAGCTCATCGCGGGAGAGTTCGGCTTCCAGGCTGTTCGCGAGAACGAGTACCAGGCCGAAGAAGCCGGTGTTTCGGGCGAAGTCGACCAGCCCGAGGACCTCAAGTCGCGGCCGCCCGTGGTCACGATCATGGGTCACGTCGATCATGGCAAGACGTCGCTGCTCGATTACATCCGAAAGGCGAACGTCGTGGCGGGCGAGGCGGGCGGTATCACGCAGCACATCGGCGCCTACCACGTGTTGTTGCCGTCGAGCAAGAAGATCACGTTCCTCGACACGCCCGGTCACGAGGCGTTCACCGCGATGCGCGCCCGCGGCGCGCAGGTCACGGACATCGTCGTGCTCGTCGTCGCGGCCGATGACTCCGTGATGCCACAGACGATCGAGGCAATCTCGCACGCCAAGAACGCCGGCGTGCCGTTGATCGTCGCCATCAACAAGATCGACCTGCCGCAGGCGAACCCGGGAAAGGTCAAGCAGGAGCTCCTGCAGCACGGCGTCGTGCTCGAGGACTTCGGCGGCACGACGCTGTCGACCGAGATCTCGGCCAAGAAGGGAACCAACGTCGGCGAGTTGCTCGACCAGATCCTCCTGCAGGCGGAGATTCTGGATCTCAAATCGAATCCCAATCGCCGCGCGTCGGGCACCGTGGTCGAAGCGCAGCTCGATCCGGGCAAGGGCCCGGTTGCGACGGTGCTCGTGCAGAATGGCACGCTGCGGGTCGGCGACGACTTCATCTGCGGCATGTACGCAGGGCGTGTGCGTGCGCTGCTCGACGAGCGCGGCAAGATCGTCAAGGACGCGGGACCGGCGATCCCGGTGCAGGTCCTGGGCTTCACTGGCGTGCCGATGGCGGGCGACCAGCTTCTCGTCGTGGAAGATGCCTCCGCGGCGCGCGAGGTCGCGCAGCGGCGCGAGCGACTCGACCGCGAGGCCAAGAGCCGACGCAGTTCGCGCGGTGGCGTCACGCTCGAGGACTTCATGGCGCAAGCCGCGGCCGGCGTGGCGCGGACGCTCAACATCGTCATCAAGGCCGACCAGGGCGGACCGGCGGAGGCCCTCGCCGATGCGTTGACCGGACTGGCCACGCCCGAGGTGAAGGTCGACATCGTCCATCGCGGCGTCGGCGCCATCACCGAGAGCGATATTCTGCTCGCCAAGACCGCGGGCGCGATCATCATCGGCTTCCACGTGCGGCCGGACAACAACGCGCGGACGGCGGCCGAGCGCGAAGGCGTCGAGATCAAGCTCTACCGGATCATCTACGAAGCCGTCGCCGACGTTCGCGCGGCGATGGAAGGCATGCTCCGTCCGGAAGAGCGCGAGGTGGTGCTCGGCGAGGCGCAGGTTCGCGAAGTCTTCAAGATCTCGCGCATCGGCACGATCGCCGGCTGCTCGGTACGGAGTGGCGTGATCAACCGGCAGGGCCGTGTTCGCGTCATCCGCGATGGCGTGGAGGTGTTCGACGGCACGATTGCCTCGCTCAAGCGCTTCAAGGACGACGTGCGTGAGGTGCGCGAAGGCTTCGAGTGCGGCATCGGCGTCGAGAACTTCAACGACATCAAGGTCGGCGACGTGATCGAGTGCTATCGCACAGAAGAAGTCGCGCGCACGCTCGAGTCGACGGCAACGACCTGAGTCGGGCATGGCAACCGAGAATCGACGCGCCGAGCGCGTGGCGGAGGCCATTCGCGAGGAAGTCGCCACGTTCCTGGCCGAAGACGCCAAGGACCCGCGCATCACCGGGCTCGTGACGGTCACGGGCGTGGACGTCACCCGCGATCTGCGGCACGCCAAGGTCTACGTGAGCGTGATGGGTTCCGACACCGATCGCGCCGCCACGTTCGACGGTCTGGCGAGCGCCGCGACCCACCTCCGCTCGCGCGTCGGTCGCGCGTTGAGGCTCCGGCTCGCGCCGGAGATCTCGTTCCACATGGACGATAGCATCGCGCGCGCCGCGCGAATCGAATCCCTGCTCGCTCAGCTCAAAGATGGCAACCCGCCCGGCACCGGCAGCGGCGACGCCGACGACTGAGCTCAGTGGCCTCCTGCTCGTCGACAAGCCCGCCGGCATTACATCGCACGACGTCGTGTCGCACGTGCGGCGCGCCACCGGCATCAAGCGCGTTGGCCACGCCGGCACGCTCGATCCATTCGCGACCGGCCTTCTCGTCGTCCTCCTCGGACGCGGCACTCGACTCATTCCGTACATCGACGGCGAGCCAAAGGTCTACGACGCCGTGATCCGACTTGGCAGCGAGACCGACACCGACGACCTGACCGGCGTTACGACCCATACCGATGAACCGCCGGCCGACGCCGACATCGCGCGCGCCATCGAACAGCTCACGGGGCCGATCGAGCAATACCCGCCGGCCTTTTCCGCGAAGCAGGTCGGCGGCGTTCGCGCCTACGCGGCGGCGCGCCGCGGGGCGCCTCTGGATTTGCAGCCGTCGCGTGTGACGGTACACGAATGGCGGGTCGGAGAACGGGATGGCGAACTTCTGCCGGCTCGCATCACCTGCAGTGGCGGAACGTACATCCGCGCGCTGGCGCGCGACCTTGGCCGGCTGGCGGGCAGCGCCGCGCATCTCGCGTCGCTCCGGCGCGTGGCGAGCGGGCCGTTCACGGTCGATGACGCGGTCACGCTCGAGGACCTCGACTCGGCGCGCTTCACGGTCCGTCCACTGCTCGAAGCGATCCCGCAGTTGCCTGTCCAATCGATCGACTCGGCCGAGGTCGTACGTACCGCGCACGGCAATACGATCGCCGCACGCGCCGACGGCGCTCGTGTCGCCATCGTCCACGACGGGGTC
Source organism: Gemmatimonadaceae bacterium (assembly GCA_035469245.1). Lineage (GTDB taxonomy): Bacteria > Gemmatimonadota > Gemmatimonadetes > Gemmatimonadales > Gemmatimonadaceae > JAQBQB01. Next base: position 13,240 of record DATISA010000087.1, on the reverse strand, counting down.
CTTGCCGCGATCGCTGTCCGTGACGACGACGGCCTCCATCCCAAAGTCGTGTTGATCGACCAGTGACGAGCACCTCCGAGTCCGACGGTTTTCCCCAGCTCGCCGACGGCGCCGTCGTAACTGTCGGCACGTTCGACGGCGTGCACCTCGGTCATCGCGACATCCTGCACCGGCTCGGCGAACGAGCTGTTGCGGCGAATCTGCCGGCTCTGCTGATCACGTTTCGGCCGCATCCGCTGGAAGTCGTGAATCCCACTGCGGCGCCGCTCCTGCTCACGCCGGGGGACGAGCAGCTGGACGCGCTCGTCGACAGCGGGCGCCTCCTCGTGTCGGTCCTGCCATTCACGCCCGCGCTCGCCGGATACACGGCTGAACAATTCGTGGTCGGCCTGTTGCTCGAGCGCTACCACATGCACGAGCTCGTGATCGGCTACGATCACGGTTTGGGTCGCGGACGGCAGGGCGACGTATCAGTGCTGCGGGCGCTGGGCCGGCAGTTCGGCTTTCAGGTCGACGTCGTGCCGCCAACGCTCGATGCCGCTGGAGCCCCAATCTCATCCAGCGGCATTCGCACGTCGCTCGCCCATGGCGATCTCGATCGCGTGCGTCGCGCGCTGGGCCGCTCGTACGCGTTTCGAGGTACGGTCACGCGCGGCAGCCAGCGCGGCCGCGACCTCGGCTATCCGACGCTCAACATCGAGCTGCCGTGGCCGAGAAAACTTCTCCCGCCCAACGGGGTATACGCCGTCCGCGCGCACACGAGTCGCGGCGTGATCGACGGCATGATGAACCTCGGGGGACGGCCGACGTTCGGCGAGTTCGAGCGGCACCTCGAGGTACACCTGTTCGAGGCATCGGGCGATTGGTACGGACAATCCGTGTCCGTGGACGTGATACATCGACTCCGCGACACCACGCGATTCCCGAGCGTCGAGGCGCTCATCGCGCAGCTTGCTCGCGACGCCGATGCCGCTCGGGCCGCGTTGACGCAAGCATAAGAGCCAGTTAACGTTATAGGTTCGTCGAAACACCCTACCTCCTTCCCGCAGTCGTATGCCCCTGAAGTACCGCGTACTCACCATCGTCGCGCTTTGCCTGATCTCGATCTGGGCACTGTTCCCGCGCGACGTCACCACGCGCGTCCGTGGCGCCGACGGAGTGCTGCGCGACGAGACGCAGCGCAAGATTCCGCTCAGGCCCGGCCTCGATCTCCGCGGTGGCACCTATCTGGCGCTCGAGGTCGATGACTCCAAGCAGAAGATCCCGGATGCGAACAAGGCGGAGGCTATCGACCGTGCGCTGAAGACCGTGCGTACCAGAATCGAAGGCTTCGGCGTGTCCGAGTCCGTGGTGCAGAAGCAGGGCAACGACCGGATCGTCGTTCAGATTCCCGGCATTCAGGATCCTGAGCGCGCGCGAAGAGTGGTGCAGGAGCAGGCGTACCTCGAGTTCAAGATTACTGACAAGACACAGGCGCTCGAGCGTGCGCTTCCCCGGCTCGACCAGGTGGTCAAGCAACGTGGTCTCGCATCGGGCAAAGCAGACACGAGCGGCAAGGCGGCGGCGCCCGCGGCAAAGGGGCTTCAGGGCTTGCTGACGAGCGCCGACACCACGAAAAAGTCGGATACGACCAAGAAAGTCGCATCCGCCACGGCCAAGGATTCAACCAAAAAGGACTCTGCCGGCGCGGATTCGCTCAAGCTCCAGCCGGGCGGCGGGTTCTCGAGCCTGCTGCAGCAGGGCGGCATGCCTGGCGAGTTCTACGTGGCCGCCGACCAGATTCCAACACTGGACCGATATCTCGCGGATTCGGCGGTGAAAGCCGCATTGCCGCCTGGCAAAGACATCCTGCCCGGCACCGATTCCGCGTCGCTCGGTGGCAAACTGTACAAGACCTATTACGTGGTCGACTCCAAGCCGATCATCACCGGCGACTACCTCACCGGCGCTCAGCCCAACCAGAACACGATGGAAGGCACCGTCGTCGAGTTCCAGTTGAGCAACGAGGGCGGTCGTCGATTTCGCAACGAGACCGGCAAGCACATTCAGGACTACATGGCGATCATTCTCGATAATCGCGTGATGGGTCGCCCGCCGGTCATCCAGGGCGCAATCGGCACGCGCGGGCAGATCACCATGGGCGGCAAGTCACTCGCGGATGCGCAAGACCTCGCGCTCGTGCTCCGCGCCGGCGCGCTCCCGGTCCAGCTCCGCGTCGCGGACACGCACACCATCGGACCGAGCCTCGGTGAAGACTCGATTCGCAAGGGGATGCGCGCATCGCTCATCGCGGTGTCGCTCGTAGTCCTCATCATGCTGGTGTACTACCGCTTCTCAGGCGCGCTGGCAGTCGCCGGGCTGCTGCTGTACGTGTTGTACACGCTGGCGGCGCTCGCCGGATTCGACGCCGTGCTCACGCTGCCCGGAATCGCCGGCTTCGTGCTGTCGATCGGCATTGCGGTCGACGCCAACGTGCTGATCTTCGAGCGAATTCGCGAGGAGCTCGATCGCGGCAAGACTGTGCGCACGGCGATCGACGAGGGCTTCCGCCACGCCATGCCGGCCATCGTCGACTCCAACGTGTCGACGATGCTCACCGCCGCCGTCCTGTACCAGTACGGCACCGGACCGGTGAAAGGCTTCGCGGTCACCCTGATCGCCGGTATCGCCGCTTCGCTCGTCACGTCCATCTTCGTCGTTCGAACATTCTACATGGTGTGGCTCAACCGCTCGCGCGGCGCCCAAACACTGAGCATCTAAGGGGCTCATATGCTGCGCATACTTCACGACACCAAGTACGACTTCATCAAGCACTGGAAGACCGCTGTCATCGGGACGATCGCGTTCATCGCGCTCGGCGGCGTGCTTCTAGTCGTCCATGCGATCCGGCACCATGGCGAGGCGCTGAACTACAGCGTCGAGTTCACCGGCGGCACGGTCATCCAGGTCACGTTCGACAAGCCGGCATCCGCTGATCTGGTGCGCTCGGCGACCGACGAGGCTGGGTTCAAAGGGGCCGAGGTCACCTCGTTCGGCGACGTACAGAATTATCTGATCAAGGTGCCGCCGGTCGAGGGCCAGGTCGCCGCAACCAACGGTGACAGCATCGGTGCGCACATCGTCACGCTCCTCAAGCAGCGAGCGCCGGACAATCCGGCGAAAGTCGGGCGCGCCGAGTCGGTGAGCGCCACTGTCGGCTCCGAGCTCAAAACCAAGGCGATCACCGCGATCCTGATCTCGTTCGTCGTGACCCTGATCTACCTCGCAATCCGGTTCGAGTGGCGGTTCGGCGTCGCCGCCGTCGTGGCGACGGCCCACGACATCCTCACGACGCTCGCGTTTCTGGCGATGATGCGTCTCGAGATTTCGCTCACGGTCGTTGCCGCGATTCTGACGGTGATCGGTTATTCGCTCAATGACACGATCATCATCTTCGACCGCGTGCGCGAGAACCTGCGCAAACAGCGCAAGGAATCACTGCGCGACGTGCTCAATCGCTCGATCAACGAGACGCTGCCGAGGTCCGTGCTGACGCACGCCACCGTGTTCGCGGCTACGCTCTCGCTGCTTATCTTCGCCGGTGAAGTGATTCGGCCGTTCTCGTGGATCATGGCGTTCGGTGTATTCACCGGAACGTTCAGCTCGATCTACGTCGCTGGTCCGATTCTTCTCTGGATCGAGCACCGATGGCCGCGCGACACCACCGGCGCCGCGAAAGGCACGGCCCGCGCGATCGCTGAAGAGCGGCGGCGCGAGCGGCCCTCGCCCGTCGCCACTCGCTAGGACTCCCGGACCGCCGCCTCGCGCGGCGGTTCGCGTATCCAGAGCCGAACGTGACCGGGTTCATCGACAGCCACGCGCATCTCGCTGATCCGGTGTTCGACGGCGACCGCGACGCCGTGGTGTCGCGCTTGCGCGATGCCGGGGGCAGTGCGGTCGTGTGCATCGGCGAATCGGTCGACGCCGGACGCCGCGCGGCATCACTTGCGTCGGCCCATCCGGGATTCGTCTTCGCCACCGCGGGTGTGCATCCGCATGACGCTGCGTCGTTCGACCAGACTCGCGATCCCGACGCCATCCGCGAGCTCATCGCGCAGGGCGCCGTCGCCGTCGGCGAATGCGGGCTCGACTACCACTACGACCACTCGCCGCGCGATGCGCAGCGCCGCGCGTTCGCCGCGCAGCTCGCGCTCGCGAAAGAGTCGGATCGCCCGGTCGTGGTGCACACGCGCGAAGCGGAGGAAGACACACAGGCGATGGTCGTCGAGGCCGGGCACGCCGGTGTGCGCGGCGTCCTGCACTGCTACACCGGCTCCGCGGCACTCGCCGACGCCGCGCTTGGCGTGGGCTGGTACGTTTCATTCAGCGGTATCGTAACGTTCAAGAACTGGTCGAACGATGCGCTGATTCGTTCCGTGCCGGCCGATCGCTTGCTGGTCGAATCGGATTCGCCGTACCTGGCGCCGGTGCCGAACCGCGGACGGCGCAACGAGCCGGCCTGGGTTAGCTTCACCGTCGCGCGCCTCAGCGCGGTCTGCGGGGTGGACCCGGAATCGCTCGCCGCGACGACGGCGCGCAACGCGGTGCGGTTGTTCGGCCTGTCACTTCATTCGGAGAGCAATTCGTGAGTCTCGAGATCGTGCACACTGCCAAGGCGCCCGCCGCCATCGGGCCTTATTCGCAGGGCGTCGTCGCCAACGGCTTTTTGTTCACCGCCGGTCAGATCGCGATCGATCCGGCCACGGGTCAGATCGTCGCCGGCGACGTCGCGGCGCAGACGGAGCGGGTGATGGCGAATCTCACGGCGGTCCTCGCCGAAGCGGGCGCCACCTGGAACAACGTGGTCAAGACGACGGTGTTCCTGCACGACATGGGCGACTTTCCCGTCGTCAACGAGGTGTACGGTCGCGCACTCGGCCAGGCTCGGCCCGCGCGCTCGACCGTGCAGGTCGCCGCGCTCCCGCGAGGTGTGCTGGTCGAGATCGACGCGATCGTCGCGCTGTCCTAGGACGAGCTTGTCGCCGCGCGAGCGGATCGCGCGCTGTCATTCATTACATCCATGAGCACAGACACGAGCGGGACGTCGAGCACGCGCGAGGAGCTGTTCCGGCTCACCGCGTTCGCTCGGTGCGCTGGCTGAGCGGCCAAATTGGGTCCGGGTGACCTGTCGCGCGCGCTGAGTGCACTCCCCGTGCGGTCGGATCCGCGTCTCGTTGTGGGACGCGAGACGTTCGACGACGCGGGGGTCTTCGTGATATCCGACGATCTCGCTCTCGTGCAGACCGTCGATTTTTTCGCGCCGATCGTGGACGACCCGTACCTGTTCGGGCAGATCGCCGCCGCCAACGCGCTCTCGGATGTCTATGCGATGGGCGGCGAGCCGCTCACGGCGCTCAACATCGTCGGCTTTCCGTCGGGCAAGCTTCCGCCGAGCGTCCTCACGGAGATCCTCCGCGGTGGGCAGGACAAGGTGCACGAGGCCGGGGCGCTCGTCGTCGGCGGTCACAGTATCATCGACGAGGAGCTCAAGTTCGGGATGGCCGTGACCGGGCGCGTCCACCCGGCGAGGATCCTGAGCAACGCGAACGCGTCCGTGGGCGACCGGCTCGTGCTCACCAAGCGAATCGGCACGGGTCTCCTGGCCACGGCGGAGAAGCGCGGCGAGTTGGGAACCGAGGACGCCGCGGTGCTGTACGCATCGATGTGCGAGTTGAATGCAAACGCGAGCCGTGCCGCCCTGTCGATCGGCGCGCGCTGCGCGACGGATATCACCGGGTTCGGCCTGCTCGGCCACGCGCTCAACATCGCCGTGGCCAGCGGCGTCACGCTCGTCGTTCACTCGGATCGAGTGCCCGAGCTCCCGGGTGCGCGCGCCGCATGGCATCGCGGCGTGCGGACCGGCGGCGCCGAGCGCAATGCCGACTATCTCGCTTCTCGCGTCCAGTGGGGATCGGCGTCGGAATTCGCGCGCGCGCTGGCGATCGATCCACAAACGTCGGGAGGCTTGCTCGTCGTCGTGCCGGCCGATCGCGTGACGGACTATCTTTCGCTGGTTCACGGCAGCGTCGAGATCGGCGAAGTTGTAGCCCGCCAGACCTTCGGCCTCGTGCTTGCGTGACCCGACGGGAGTGGATGGAGCCTGGTGGCTCTCACGGTCTTCAAAACCGTTCGCGACCTGACGACGTCGGGTTGGGTGGGTTCGATTCCCATGCACTCCCGCCACCTCGCGCCTCGGCCAGGAGATAGAGTCTCATCAATGCGATGTCATCATAAACGAACGCTCATCGCTCTGACGGTGGCGTGCGCCGCCGCGGCGGTACCAGCGCGCGCGCAGCGGCCGGACACGGCCGCGGCGCGGACGACCGTCGCGCGAGCGGACTCGCTCAAGCCGCCCATCACGCCGCGACGTGCGTTCCTCTATTCGTTCGTCGCGCCGGGATACTCGCAGAGCATCCTCGGCCGCCACAAGGCGGCGATGGCCTTTCTGTTCGTCGAGGCCGTCAGCATCGCGATGATCCGCGAATCGGCCGCCGACGTCCATGAAGCTCGGCGCACGGCCAACGACACCATCGTGGTTTCATACGGGGCTGGTGGAGCTCCGCCGACGACGTCGACGCCGCGCTTCAGCGGCGCGGAGGTGCGAACGCGCGAGGCCCACGTCGAGGATTGGGTGGCGCTGCTCGTCGCGAATCACCTCTTCGCCGGCGCCGACGCCTTCGTCGCAGCGCATCTCTGGGACGTGCCGGCGCACGTTGGCTTCCGCGTGCTCCCTGGTAGCGCCGCAGTGAGCGCATCGCTCAAATGGTAATGCCAAATCCCGCGCCGATCGGCGTGTTCGACTCCGGAATCGGCGGGCTGACCGTAGTGCACGAGCTGATTCGGCAATTGCCCGGCGAGAGTATCGTCTATTTCGGCGACACTGCCCGCGTGCCGTACGGGCCAAAGAGCCCCGAGACCGTTCGCCGCTACAGCCGTGAGATCGCCGCGTTCCTGCGCGAACAGGGCGTGAAGAACATCGTCATCGCCTGTAACACGGCGACGGCCCATGCCCTCACCGCCTTGCGCCAGGACCTTCCAATGCCCGTGGTGGGCGTGGTCGAGCCGGGCGCGCGCGCCGCGGTCGCCGCGTCGCCGCGGGGGCATATCGGTGTGATCGGCACGGTGGGCACGATCAAATCCGGCGCGTACGAGCGCGCGATCCGCGCGCTCAATCCGGACATTCGTGTCACCGCCAGGGCCTGCCCGCTCTTCGTGCCATTGGTCGAGGAAGGATGGACCGAGCACGAGGCGGCACGGCTCATCGCGCAAGAGTATCTCGAGCCGCTGATCGCCGAGGACATCGACACGCTCGTGCTGGGCTGCACGCACTACCCGCTGCTCAAGCCGTTGCTGCGCGACGTGCTCGGGCCCGACGTCCGGCTGATCGACAGCGCCGAAGAGACGGCGGCTGAAACCGCCCGTTCGCTCGCCGCGGGCGGGTTGTGCGCGCCATCCGGCGCCGAGCCCAGCTACCGCTTCGTCGCCTCCGACGATCCGCTGCAGTTCCTACAATTGGGCCAGCGCTTTCTTGGCGGAACGATGGAAGGTGTGGAGATCCGCACTCTCGGCTGAGCCGTCCCACTGCCGTAACGACACGTGGTCCTCGGTGATACGCAGGAACGTCGGCGCATCCAGCCACGAGCCGGGATTGCCATAGACGGTTCCCTGCGGCAGACGCTCGAGCGTGTGCACGTGCGAGTGCCCTAGCACCACGAGATCGAGCGCCGGGTCCGCGGCGCCGATGCGTTCAGCGGCCGCGCGTAACCCCCGGCCCGCGTCGCGGGCCACGTAGGTACGGCTCGCGTGCGAGCTGCTCGTCGCGATCGGCGTGGCGAGGTCGGGGTGAAGCCAGCGGAAGGCGCGGATGGCGAGTTTGTTTCGCAGCACGGTTCTGAGCATCCGATACCGTTTGTCTTCGCGCGGCCGCAAGCCGTCGCCGTGCTCGATGTGCGTGCGCCAACCGGCGATGTCGGTCACGATTGGCCCGAATCGATAGTCGACGCCGGCATCCTCGCGCAGCACCTCACCGCCCCAGCAATCGTGATTGCCCGCGATCATCAGTACCGGAACGCCCGCGTCGACCAGATCGGCAAGTGCGGCAACTGTCCTGAAGCCCTGGCGAGGAATGACCGTGCGCCACTCGAACCAGAATTCGAACAGATCGCCGTTCACGACGAGTGAACCGGCGTGCTTGGCGGCGTGGCGAAGAAAGGACACGACCGCGCGTTCCACGTCGCCTTCGGCGAAGCCGAGGTGCGCATCCGACATCACGTAGCAGGGCGCCGTGAGCACGCGCGAATTCTACCGACGCGTCGGTCGCTTTACAAACATCGCCAGGCTGACGAATCTTCGCGTCGTGTCCACCGGATCTCCTGGCGCGAGGTCAGCGCCGCCAAACCTCCACCATGACGTCGAATTCCGCGTGCGCTATGCGGAAACCGATCAGATGGGTGTCGTGTACCACACGAACTATCTCGTGTGGTGTGAGGTTGGCCGCACGGATTTCATTCGTCAGCGCGGTATGAGCTACGCCGACATCGAACGGGCCGGCATCGGCCTCGCAGTATCGGAGGTGTCGGCTCGCTTTCACGCCGCGGCGCGCTACGACGATATGGTTCGCGTGAGGACCACTCTCGCGGACGTCCGTTCCCGCGGCATCACCTTTGACTATGTGATCACGAATGCCGATACCGGGGATCGTCTCGTCACGGCGCGAACCGCGCTCGTATCCATCGATAAATCGGGGCGGCTGGTGGCGCTCCCGAACGAGATCCGCAGGCTCTTCGACGCAGTGTGAGCGGCGGGCCGCCCTGCTTGCCGTCGCGCTCGTTGCTGTGACGGCCGTCACGGGTTGCGTGCCCAAGCTCACTCCGTTGTCGGGTGCTCCGGTGCCAGCGGGCCGGTTGCCTCACACGTCGGTCGCCCCGGGGCATAGCAAGATCGTGTTCAATTGGGAGCTCCGTGACCGTGACCTCGACACGCGCGGAGAGGGCGTGGCCCGAGTCGCCGCCCCCGACAGCGCGCGTCTAGATTTTTTCCTTGGTGGAGGATTCAGCGGCGGCGTGGCAGTGCTCATTCGGGACTCGGTACAGACGCCCGGTGGAGACATGATCCGACGCCTCGTGCCTCCGCCAACCCTGCTTTGGGCCGCTTTAGGCCGCGTTGCGTTGCCAAATTTGCCTGACACCGTCATTCGAATTGAGGGAGAGACGCTCCGCGCCGACATCGGTCGTCCGGTGGCGTGGCGCCTCAGCTTTCACGGCGATTCACTGTATCGAGTCGAACGGGTCGACGACGGCAGGGTAGCAGAGTGGATCGACCGCTCGAATCCATCGCAGATCCGTTATCGCGATGAGCGGGCGAGCCGGTCCCTGCAACTCACGGTTACTCGAACTGAAGAGGTTCCGGCGTTCGATGCGTCGATTTGGCGGATTGATCGGTAGCCTGTCCGCGGTTCTTCTCGCCGGCTGCTTCTACAGCTTTGCCGGCGGTGGCTTGCCGCCGCACATACACACCATGGCGATTAGCACCTTGGAAAATCAGACGGCGTCGCCGGATGTCCCGAAGGAGCTCTACGACGTCATGCACCGCGAGCTGCAAAAACGACTCGGGGTGCGTGACGCGCCAGCCGACCGCGCCGACGCGCTCCTCAAGGGCACGATCCAGGCGTACGAGGCTGACGTGCCTGTCGGATTCAGTGCCAATCCGCAGCAGGCCGTATCGGCCCGGCGTCGGTTACAGATTACAGTCGAGATCGAGATCGTGGATCAGTCGAACGGCCGCGCGCTCTACCCCAAGAAGTCGCTTCGTCAGGAAGCCGACTACAACGAGCGAGCCGAGGCGGATGGCCGGCGTCAGGCGATCGACAAGATCGTGCAGCAGATCATCGACGGAGTGCAGAGCAATTGGTGACCTCCCGCCGCGGGACCAGCATGATGGGGTGTCTCGTCAGCCTGCTGTGCATCGCCGCGGTGGGTTACTTCAGCATGAACACGGCCGAGGTGTATTGGCGCTACTACCAGTTCCGCGACGACATCCAGCAGGAGGTGCGGTTCTCCCAGCGAAGCCGCACGGATTCGATCACACTACGGCTGCGAGCAGCGGCCGACTCGCTCGGGTTGCCCGAGGCGGCAGGTCACGTCCTGATCCGCCGATACGACAATCGCATCACGATCGAGTCGGACTATTACGAGCGCGTTGAAGTCCCAGGCTATGTGCGCGAGATTCACTTCCATCCGCGCGCAGAGGGCCGTTTTTGAGCGCTTCCGGCGACCCGCACCAAAAAATCATGACGTGGGATCGGGCGCGCGACTGGCGAGGCGCCCAGCCTGGACGAGTCGTCTTCACGAACGGCGTGTTCGACCTGCTCCACCCGGGCCACGTCGACGTTCTGCTTGGCGCGCGGCGCGAAGGCGACGCCCTCGTCGTCGGTGTGAATAGCGACGACTCGGTCCGGCGGCTCAAAGGGGCCTCACGGCCTGTGCGCTCGTCCGCCGAGCGGTGCTATGTTCTGGCAGCGCTCCAGATGGTCGACGCTGTGGTCCAATTCGAGCAGGATACGCCGCTCGAGCTCATCACCACACTCCGGCCCGACGTCCTCGTGAAGGGTGGCGACTACGACGAGGGTTCGATCGTCGGTGCGCCCGAGATTCGCGCGTGGGGCGGACGCGTCGTGGTGATTCCGCTCACCCCCGGTCATTCGACAACGTCAACCATCGCACGCCTTCGTGACACCTGACCTCGTGATCCCGCGCGCTGGCCGTCGCGACGACGAGATGCGCGCCGTGACGCTGGAGCGTAGCGTCGCGCCGTACGCCGAAGGGTCATGTCTCGTCTCGTTCGGCAGCACGCGTGTACTATGTACGGCCTCGGTCGAGGACAGCGTTCCAGGCTGGCGTCGCGGGCGCGGCGAAGGGTGGCTGACGGCGGAGTACGCGATGCTGCCGCGCGCCACACGGACTCGAACATCACGCGAGCGCTCGCAGATCGGTGGTCGGACGCAGGAAATCCAGCGATTGATCGGGCGCAGCGTGCGCGCGATGCTCGACGATTTCCGCTTCGGTGAATTCACCATCAAGCTCGACTGCGACGTGCTCGTGGCCGATGGCGGCACCCGCACGGCGGCGATCACCGGCGCCTGTGTCGCGGCGAACGATGCGTTCGCGTGGCTCGCCGGCACCGGCCGAACCGGCGCGAGCCCCGTGAAGCGGCGCGTCGCGGCCGTCAGCGTGGGCGTGATCGCCGGCGCGCCACGCCTCGATCTCGACTACGACGAGGACGTGCGCGCCGGTGTCGACATGAACGTCGTGATGAGTAGCGAAGGTCGGTTCGTAGAAGTGCAGGGCACCGGCGAGCACGGCACCTTCGACCGCCACGAGCTGGACGCGCTGCTTGGCCTCGCCGTGAAGGGACTGCGCGAGCTCGATCTGGCCCAACGCCGCGTGCTCGGAGATTGACCGGACCCGCGTCGATGCACGAGCTGCTGCTCGCCACGCGCAGCGCCGGAAAGCTTCGCGAGTTGCGCCCGCTGTTCGCCGCGCACGGGATTCGAGTCGTTGACCTCGCCGACGCCGGCGTCGCCGAATCGCCTGCCGAAGACGAACTCGAGAGCCACGACACGTTCGAAGCGAATGCGCTGGCGAAGGCGCGGTACTTCCATTCCTTGACGGGCCGGCCGACCGTGGCCGACGACTCGGGGTTGGTCGTCGATGCGCTCGGCGGCGCGCCCGGCGTGCACAGCAAACGCTGGAGTGCACGCAGCGACCTCGCCGGCGTAGAGCTCGACGCGGAGAACAATCGTCTGCTGCTCGAGCGCCTGCAGCGCGTGGCGGATCGACGTGCGCATTACGTGTGTGTCGCGGCGTACGTCGGTGGCGTGCAAGCGCTGTGGCGCCGCGGCGCCGTCCAGGGTCGCATCCTGGAGCTCGGACGCGGAGTGAACGGTTTTGGGTATGATCCGCTGTTCTTTTCGGACGAATTGGGATGCACCTTCGGCGAGGCGAGCCGTGAGGACAAGGAGCGAGTGAGCCATCGCGGTCGTGCATTTCGAGCACTCCTGGCCGCGCTCGAGGCAGGGGAAGCGGATCGCGGGACGGCGCGTCGAAAGGATGCGCACAGTTGATTCTCCCCACCGGGCCGGATACATTCGAAGGCTCGCGGGGCGTAGCGTAGCCTGGTATCGCGCCTGCTTTGGGAGCAGGAGGTCCCCGGTTCAAATCCGGGCGCCCCGACCTCAGGCACGACGGGCACCATTGTGAGTGAAGCGCCAGTAGCTCAGTTGGATAGAGCAACAGCCTTCTAAGCTGTGGGTCGGGGGTTCGATTCCCTCCTGGCGCGCCTGGTACAGTCACGATGCACGCGCGTGAGTCCCTCGGGCCGTTAGCTCAATTGGCAGAGCAAGCGACTCTTAATCGCTAGGTTGTAGGTTCGATTCCTACACGGCCCATTACGTCGGGAGTTGGGGTCGTTGGACGAGGTGAGCCCGGCGCAGTGCTGGGTTCGGCAGGGATGGCGAAGTGATAGCGGGGAAAAGGGGGCGCAGGGGGGGGAACGAGTAGTTGGTTTTGGGGTTGAATTCCTCGCTTCAGATGATTATTATCAAGACCCGCCGCGAAGGTAGCGGGCTGCGTCGGAGTCGACGAGGTCGGTTTCCCAGTGCAGGTGGTGGTTGAGCTGCGCGAGGAATGGACGACTGGTTGGGCGCGAATCGTGATCGAGCAGCGCGCGACGAAATTTGTGAGTGCGCTTGACGATGGACGATCGCGTCGGTATGATTAAAGGCTGTCGCTGACGCGACGCGGAATATGCTTAAGGCTGTTTGATAATTGAGTTTGGGAATACGGATGTGCGAGGCGGACTCATTGATCCGATGCTCGTTCAGGGCGTCGGGGAGAGTTCAGACCTGAACATTTCTGTGATTCGGACACGTTGTCGATCATGCGACAGCGTGAGAGACAGCGGAGTCTGAGAGAGCTATGTCAACTCTATTGGAGAGTTTGATCCTGGCTCAGGACGAACGCTGGCGGCGTGCTTAACACATGCAAGTCAAGGGGGCCCGCAAGGGCAACCGGCGAACGGGTGCGTAACACGTGAGCAACCTGCCGCGCTCTGGGGGATAGCCGGCCCAACGGCCGGGTAATACCGCATACGTTCTTTGGGAGGAGTCTCCTGAAGAAGAAACCTCCGGGGGAGCGCGAGGGGC
>DATISA010000086.1:0-1500 GCA_035469245.1 Gemmatimonadaceae bacterium | reverse complement strand
CGGGATTAGCGGGGAAGAGCGCGATGTGCTTGGTGTCGCCGTGCGAGAGATATGCGATCGAGAGCAGGTCGCCCTGCTGCGTGCGCGTCGGCATGCCGGTGGACGGTCCGGTGCGCTGGATGTCGAAGAAGACGCCGGGAATCTCGGTGTAGTACGCGAGGCCGATGAACTCGCTCATCAGCGAGATGCCGGGGCCCGCGGTGGAGGTAAACGCGCGCGCGCCGCACCATCCGGCGCCGATCACCATGCCGGCGGCGGCCAGCTCGTCCTCGGCCTGTATGAGACAATACTTGCGGCGCTTGGTCTCGGGGTCGATCCGGTAGCGCTCGCAGTACTCCTTGAACGCTTCCATGAGCGACGTCGACGGCGTGATCGGGTACCAGGCGCCGACAGTTGCGCCCGCGTACACGCAGCCGAGCGCCGCCGCCGAGTTGCCGTCGAGCAGGACGTAGTCCTTTGTGGCGTCCATGCGCTCGAGGTGGAACGGAAGCGGGCAGTCGTAGTGGCCCTTTGCGTAGTCGTACCCGAGGCGGATAGCGAGAAAGTTCGCGTCGAGCAGGGCGCGCTTTTTGGAGAACTTCTCGCGCAGCATCTCTTCGACGACGTCCATGTCGATCGAGAGCAGCGCGGCGAGCGCGCCCGAGTAGACGATGTTGCGCAGGAGCGTGCGCTCACGATCGCCCTGGAAGTTCTCGACGCACAGCCGGCCGAACGGGATGCCGAGGATCGTGATCCCCTCACGCACGAGCGTGGCGTCGAGCGGCCAGGACGAATCGTACAGCAGATATCCGCCCGGCCGGACGGCGGCGACGTCCTTCGCGTACGTCGCCGGGTTGAGCGCCACCACGAGGTCGACTTCCTCGGGGCGAGCGGTGTAGCCGTCCTTGCTGACCCGGATCTCGTACCAGGTCGGCAACCCCTGGATGTTTGACGGGAAGACGTTCTTTCCCGTGACGGGAATGCCCATGCGGAAGATCGCTTGCATCAACAGGCTGTTCGCGCTCGCCGAGCCCGTGCCGTTGACTGTACCGATCTTGAATGCGAAATCGTTAACCGGCATAGGGTACCAGCAGCTCGAATCGTCGCATGTCCCACGCCGCCGTCGGACAACGCTCGGCGCAGAGACCGCAGTGGAGACAGACGTCCTCGTCCTTCACCATGATGCGCTTGGTCTGGGGAAGGGCGGCGGACGTGTACAGCGCCTGGGTCGGATTCACCGCCGGCGCCGACAGATGCGCGCGAAGATCGAAGTCGTCGGCCGTGTCCGGCGTGATCGTGAGGCAGTTGACCGGGCACACGTCGATGCACGCGTCGCACTCGATGCAGAGACTCGCCGTGAAGTGCGTCTGGATGTCGCAATTGAGGCAGCGCTCGACTTCCCGCGCCGTTTGCTCGGCCGTGTACCCGAGTTCCACCTCCACGCCCAGATTCGCGAAGCGCTCGGTCAGCTCGGCGTGCTGCATCTTGGCACGCGGGCTCGGATTGTAGTCGTTGCTGTAG
>DATISA010000085.1:0-10753 GCA_035469245.1 Gemmatimonadaceae bacterium | reverse complement strand
ATGCCGGTCGAAGAAGTGCGGCACTCCAAGCTCGTGGCAGCCGACGTCGCGCTGCGTCTGATCGGCCCGGCGGGCGTCACGTTCATCTCGCTGACGGTGATGTTATCCACGCTGGGCACCCTGAACGGCTCCATCCTGACGAACCCGCGCGTGTTCTTTGCGATGGCCGCTGACGGCTTGCTGTTCCGCAAGATCGCGGCGGTGCACCCCAAGTTCGAGACGCCGTATGTCGCGATCGCGCTCACGGCGGTGCTGGGGATCATCTTTGTATTGCTGCGAACGTTCGAGCAGCTCGCCGACACGTTCGTCACGGCGATCCTGCCGTTCTACGCGCTCGGCGTCGCGTCGATCTTCGTGTTCCGCCGGCGATCGGCCGCAGACTACACACCGCCGTTCCGCGCACCGCTCTATCCGATCGCTCCGATCGTCTTCGTGCTCGCGACGCTGTACCTGCTCGTGAACGCGTTGATCGATCCGAGCAGCCGCGTCGGCACGCTGGCGATCTTCGTGGTGATTCTGCTCGGGATTCCGGTGTACTACGCGACGGTGGGCCGCCGACCGCCGGCCGTACGAGAGCCGGCCGTGGCACAGGGAGACTGAGGTCGCTAGAAGATCCGCAGATTGATGTACTTCTTCGGATTCTTCTTGATGTCAGCGATCAGCGAATCCAGCTGCTGCACGGATTTGCGGACGTCCGAGTAGAGCAGCGAGTCGCTGAGCAGCTTTCCGACGGTGCCGTTGCCGTTCTGCGCCTGGGCCAGCAGGCTGCGGATCTGCGAGTTGGTCGAATCGATGTTCGCGACGAGGCGCGCCGAGTTCTCGCTCGCGGTACGCAGGTTGGCCATCGACGCCGCGAGCTGAGCCGAGTCGACCGCGCTGCTCATGTGCGTCGCCGCGTCGCGGAACGCGGTCATCGTCTGCGTGAGATTGCGATTCTGCTGCGCGATGACGCTCTGCAACTGCAGCGACAGCGTCGCCGCGGCGGCCATCGTGCGGTGAATCTCCTTGAGCGTGCCCGCTTCCACGACCTGTTCCTGCAGCGCGTGCGTCAGTACGGAAATGCTCTGCCCGATCGTGTCGACCCGGCTCATGATCTGGCCGATGTCGGCGGACACGGGACCGGGAGGTACGGTGTCGCCCGAGGCGTACGACGTGGCGGGAACGGGAGTCGGCGGCATGAGCGCCACGGCCACGTCACCGAAAATGCCGACCGGCTTCACCACGGCAGTGGAGCCTTTGGGGACCGTGTACTGATTGTCGATGCGGATCATCACGTCGAGATAGCCATCGCGACGCAGTGTGACGTCACCGACGTAGCCCACGCTCACGCCGGCGAGCAGCACGGGCTGGCCCTGCTTCAGGTTTTGCCCCCAGGCGAAGCGCGTGTAGAGCGGATAGCCAGACTTGAGACCACCGCGCGCAAGCCAGAGCGTCCCCAATATGAGGACGATGACGGCAACAGTGATGAGAATCCCGACGCTGACTTCGTCGCGACGTTTCATGTCTGAAGGAAGGGAGCCAGTACGCCCGCCGTCAGGGCGTCGAGAACGAGAATGGTCACCGAGGTGATCACGACCGCGCGCGCGGTCGAGCGACCCACGCCCTCCGCACCGGCCTCGGTAATGTAACCCTCATAGGAGCAAACGAGCGCGATGGCGAGGCCGAACATCATCGCCTTGAGGAGACTGTACACAACCTGGAACGTGCCGAAACCGAGCCGAAGCCCGGTGATGAAGTCCTCCGGTGTGACGTCGGTGACGCGGACGGAGACGAAGTAGGCACTGAGCAGCCCCGTGCCGTCGGCCAGCACGACCAACGTGGGCAGCATGAAGGTCGCGGCGAGAAGGCGCGGGACGACGAGGAACGCTACCGGGTCGTAGGCCAGCGTCTCGAGGGCGTCGATCTGCTCGGTGACGCGCATGGTGCCCAGCTCCGCGGTCATTCGCCCGCCAACCCGTCCCGTGAGCACCAACCCGGTGAGCAACGGCCCGAGCTCGAGCACGATCATCAGCCGGCTCGCCAGGCCGATGATCGACAGCTCGACGCCGGGAAAGAGCTGATACCGCGTCTGCAGCGCGATGACGCCGCCGATGAACGCCGCAACGATGATCGTGAGCGGCACCGAGTCGACACCGATGTTCTTCATCTGGCGAATCGTCTCCGGCACGTACGTCGCCGGATCGCCGAACCCTCGCACAATGTCGCGGATGAAATACGTGCGCAGCCCGATGTCACGGAAGATGCCGACCCACGTCCGCGTCATGCGGCGGAAGAAGCGGATCGACGTCCGTTGAACGACGGGGAAAGCCTGGGTTTCTTTCGCGAACGGGGGTGGCGGAGCCGGGGGGCGTGCGCTCAAGTACGCACCCGGGCCAGGAGCACGAGTCCCATGAGCCCAAAGATCGCGCCCGGAATCCACGCCGCCAGGTCCGGCGGAATGACGCCTTTGCCGCCGATCGCCCGCGTGAGCTGAATCATCAGCAGAAAGATCATCGTCGTCGCAAGGCTCACGGCGATGCCGTACGCCGACCCGCCGCGCTGCGTGCTCGTGGCCAACGGCGCCCCGAACAGCGCGATGATGATGCAGGTGACCGGGATCGCGATCTTGAGCGCGCGCTCGACTCGGAGCACGTTGGCGTCGCCGCCCGATCGCTCGAGGGCGGTGATGAACCGCGTCAGCTCCTTGTACCGCATGTCGTGCGGATCGCGAGCTTTGGCCATCATCTCGGCGGGGCGCTCGGTGAAATGGGGATCGCTCGCGGCGGCGAACGAGATCGTGACGTTGGCGCCGGTGTCGCTCACGATGTGCATCTCGCCCTTGCGAAGCGTCCAGTGCTGACCACGCGTGTTGTAGACTGCGGTGTCCGCGCTCAGCAGGTACGTCGGGTACGCGGCGCCGGCTCCCTTGCGCTCGATCTGCAGCCCGGCGATCCGACCCGAATCGGTGTGCAGCTCGGAGGCCTTGTACACGCGCCCGTACTCGCCGGCGAAGGCGAAGTTGTACCGCGAGGTGCCGACCTGCGCCTTGTCTTCCTGCAGCAGCTCGCTGCGCCGCCGATTGGACAGCGGCACGACTTCGCCCAGGCCGAGATCGAGCCCGCACGCCAGCACCGAGCCGAGGAGAATCGGCAGGATGAGCCGGTAGAAGCTGATTCCCGATGCCTTGGCGGCGGTCACCTCGGAGTGTCGCGTGAAGCCACCGATCGAGAACACCGTCGCGAACAGCACGGCGGCCGGCAGCACCATGAACATCGAGTCGGGAATCCAGTACAGATAGCTCAGCGCGATGTCGCGCGTCGGAATCTGCTTGTCGAGATAACCCTGCACGTGGTCGGTCAGGTCGATCACGATCAGCAGAATGGGAAAGCCCAGCGCCGTGACGAAGAAGATCTTCGAGAATTCGCTGAAGACGTAGCGATCGAGCGGGCGAAGAAAGTGTTTCACGAGACCGTCGCCTCACGCTGTGCGCGGCCGCGTTTTCCGAGACGCGCGAACCAGGCGCGAGTCGCGTCGATCATCTCGTGGAGGTTGCCACCGCGCGACGTGACGCCTTCATGCCCCATGCGCGCGACGAGAATCAGGCCGACGATCAGGAAGAGAATGTTGTCGGCCCACATCGCCCAGAATGGCGAGATGATACTGTGGTTGGCGAGCGATTCGCCGCCGATCAACCCGACGTAATAGATCGCGAACACCACGAAGCTCACGCCGATCACGAGCCCCACGCCGCCGCGCGGAAAGCGCAGCGCGATCGGCGCGCCGACGAGCACGAAGACGATGCACGCCGCCGCGAGCGAGAACTTCTTCTGGATCTCGACGCCGTAACGGTTGCGCCAGTGCCGCGCGTCGTCGATCCGGATCTTCGCGTCGCTCACTTCCATCGCGATCGCCGACTGGACGTCCTGCTTGGCTGCCGTGTCCGCCCTCGCATTGCCCGTCGACGGTACGGGCGCTCCCGGAGTGACGGGCGCGATGGTAGCCGGATTCACACCGGCCGGCGCGCCAGGCTGACCGGGCACCGGCGCCGCGCCGCCCGCCTTGGCGGCACGCGAGGCCGCCGTCGTCTCGGGAATGAACGCGCCGGGCGGAATCTTGGCGCGGGCCACGTGCTTGATGATGCCATCGACGATGACCCATACGGAATCACCAAGCTTGGCCATTATGGCTTTCGATGCAGAGTCCTGCTGTCTCGCTATGGCGGCTTTCGCCGAGTCTTGCTCCTTCGCCACTACGGACTTTGCCGAGTCCTGCTGTCTTGCCACGGCGGCCTTCGCCGAGTCTTGCGCCTTGGCGGTCGTGTCGCGCCGCTTGCTCGTGGTGTCCTGTCGTTTGCTCGTCGTGTCCTGACGATTGGCCGAGTCCTGCTGGTTGAGCAGCGAACCCACCCGAGGCAGCTCGGCGGCGCTGGCCGTCTGCACGCGGAAGTATTTCTTGATCAATTGGCAGTACATCGCGCCGATGCCGCCAGCCTTGGTGAACTTTGGCGCGGGCGGTTCCGGCCGCTTGTCGCCGCGCGAGTTCAGGACGCGCCACACGGCTCGAACGCTATCCGCGTACGCACGCTGGAGTGCCCGATGTCGCGACTCGAACTCGGCCTGCATCTCGCACACCGACATCTCGCGCTCGCCCTTGGCCGATGTATCGGAGCTGATCGTCTGGAAGGAGTTCGCGACGTCGCGGACTTTGAGCTGATCCTCAGCGTAGTAGATGCGGTCGAGCTGCTCGGACTGATTGGTCGGTGCCGACATCATCAGGCCGTGGTACAGGTGCATCAGCAGGTCCCGACGGTTTGGCGCCAGCTGCAGGGTGCCGCTGTCGGCGTAGATCGTCCGGCGCCGCCTCGCGTCACTCACGTCGTAGATCGTGACGTCGCGCATGCGGCCGTTCTGGTCGCGATCGATGTAGCCGGCACGGAGGTAGAGCTGGCCCTCCTTCACCGTATTGATCACCTGCTCCTTGAGGGCGAAGGTGGGCTTGGTTCGGAAGATGGCCATCTGCAGCGTCGCGAGCTCGTGGTTGGCGCGCGACAGCACCTGGTCGTTGAACCAGAGCATGAAAAACGCGAGGACGATCGACGACAGCAGGGCGGGGCGCATGAGGGCGCGTGTGGAGACACCGCCCGCCTTGAGCGCGGTGATTTCGTTCTCGGACGCGAGACGGCTGAAGGCGTACAGGACCGAGACGAGCACGGCCATCGGCAGGGTCATCGCGACCGTGAAGGGGATCGAGAGGAGGAAGAACTCCGTGATGACCTGCCACGAGAGGCCTCGACCCACGAGGTCACCGAACCGGCGCGCGATGTACTGAAGCAGCATGAGCGACGTGAGGGCCGAGATGGCGAACACGAACGGCCCGACGTGCTCCTTGAGGACGTAGCGACTGATTATCTTCACGAAGGGTACCGGACTGGCCTGACGCTGCGGAACTCCAAGCACTCCACAGGGTTGTACGGCCGTGCCTGGCCTGTATATTCCACCCGCCGCCGGCTCTAATTCAAGGTCGCACCCGAGGTGAACGTCGTCGTTCACACGCGCGGAGACGACTGACCTTCGGCACGAGCCGTCGGCGGTTCCTACCCCACCGCAAGGGTTTGGTGCGTTTCCCCCCCCCCGCCTTCACTGTCGCCTCGCGGTTTCTCTCCAGCGCGCTGCTCGTGCTCGCGATGGCGGTGCATGTGCGGGCGCAGGGGCCTCCGCCCGACACCGCACGAAAGGTAGCCAAGCCCGACACGGCTCGCCGAGTCGCGGTCCCGCGTTCGGCGGCGGACACCGACACCACGCGGCGGAGCGGCTCGACGATCATTCCCGGGCTCGACCTGCCGGTTCAGTTCGACCTCCGCATCGAAGGCAAGAAGGAGCGCGACCGCAACCTCCGCTGCAATTCCCTCGAGGCCATCCAGGTGAGCGAGGTGTCCGGCTGCCGCGCCGGCTTCCTGCCACTCAACCTCGGATTCCGGGGCACGCTCAAGAGCGCCGGCGTGATCGGCGATCGCGTGCACGTGAACGTCGACTACGACATGCAGCGCGAGTTCGACGCGTCGAACACGGTGTCGCTCTATTACGAGGGGCCGGCCGGGTCGCGCTGGCGACGCGTCGACGTCGGGAACATCAGCTTCGCGCCGCCGTCGTCACGGTTCATGACATCCTCGTTGCCAAGCGGCAATTATGGATTTCAGGTCACCAACCAGTTCGGGCCGGTCCAGCTCAAGTCGATCTTCGCCACGCAGACCGGCAACGTCGTGCAAAGCCGGCAATACACCATCGGCGCCCGGACGCGGCAGACCAACGAGCGCGACATCGACGACTATCAGATCGAGCGGCTCCGGTTCTTCTTCACCGTCGATCCGGCGCTCTTCCGCGGCGTCTTTCCCAACATCGACATCCTGAACCAGCCGCAGCTCGCACGGCTTCGGGCGTCGCTCCCCGACACGCTCAGGCCAACGCGGGTGTTGCTGTACCGGCTGCAGTTCGGCACGCAGCCGCAGAACCCCAACGGGCCCCGGTTCAGAGTGCGGGGCGCGCCGACCAGCGGCACGCAGATCTACGATCTGCTACGCGAGGGCGTCGACTACCACATCGACAAGTCGCTGCTCTGGTTCGCGCTCGTCCGTCCGTTGAATGAGACCAACGAGCGGCTCGTCGTGGCCTACAACGTCCGCATCAACGGGCGCGACACCATCTGGACGAGCACGGGCGGCACGCCGGACGTGCAGTACGTGCAGACGCGCGAGCAGGTCGCCAACCTCGTGATGGACCCGAACGTCGGTCCGGCCTCTCCCGCGTTCCGCAACGAGATCCGATCGGTCTACCGCGTGGCGGGCGACAATCTCATTCGGCAGACCACGCGCGTTCGCGTCGTGACCGGAAGCGGGCTGCTCGAGCATCCCCTCGCGGGAAGCGACGCAACGTTCCTGCAGATGTTCGGGTTGGCCCAGCCGGCGAATCCCGCGCAATTCGACTACGAGAATCGTCTGTGGCCGCGGCAGAGCGATGGTGTGTTCAACCTTGGCGCCGGCGCGGCGGACGTGCGCAACGGCCAGTCGCTCGACGTGGCGAAGGTCATTCGGGATTACTTCCTGGTGCTGCCGTCGCTGCACCCGTTCAGCGCGCGCGATTCGGGGCTCGTCGTGCCCGGCAACCCGACCAACGACGCGATCTACACGATACCCGGCGAGTACCTCTACTCGCAGCAGCATCCCGCGGGGCTGTACCGGTTTCACCTGCAATACGACATCGGCGGCACGGACGATCAGGGCGCGCTCACGATCAACGCCGCTCAGATGCGCCCCGGCTCGGAGCGCGTGCTGCTCGACGGGCGGCCGCTGGTGCGCGACCTCGACTACCGCATCGACTACGACCTGGGCCGGCTCGAGTTCATGCGCGCGGATACGCTGTTCAGGACCGAGCGCCATGTCGACGTACGGTTCGAGGAGAATCTGAGCTTTGGCGCGTCGCCGATCACCCTCGCCGGATTGGTGAGTGAAGTGCCCGTGCCGCACGGAACGCTCAATTTCCTCGCGATCAACCAGTCGCAGCGGACGTCGTTCACGCGGCCGCAGCTCGGGCTCCAGAGCAACTCGACGCTGACGACCGGCGCGACCGGCCAGTTCAACTGGGATGCGCCGGCGCTCACCCGACTGGTCAGCCGGCTGCCGTTCGGCCAGAGCAACGCGGCGTCGCACATCTCTCTGATCGGCGAGATCGCGAGCAGTCACCCGCAATTCGCGGCGCGAAATCAGGGCGACGCGTTCGTCGAGACGTTCGAGGGTGGTGGCGGTGTGTCGATCGCGCTGTCGGACCAGGCCTGGTACTACGGCAGCCTGCCCGCGTACGGCACCTCGCTGCGCTCGCGATTCGGCCCCGGCTTCTTCGACGTGACGCACGCATCCACGCTGGTGTGGCAGACGAACGTGCAGACGCCAACCGGCCGGCGCATCATCGTCCGGCGAAGCGACATCGACCCGCTGCTCAACCTCGTGGGCACGGGCCTCGAGCTGAACGAGCCAGCGTTGTGGCTCACGCTGCTACCGCTCGATCAGACCGGCAAGTACAACCGCGCCACGAGGCAGTACGACTGGACGAGCGGCTCGCTCGTGCCGGGCCGCCGCTTTCGCAGCATCCGCACGGTGTTGAGTCCAACCGGGCTCGATCTCACGCGCAACGAGTTCTTCGAGTTCTGGACGCTGCTCGACACCAGCGCCGTGGCGCGGGCGAAAAACCCGACGCTGATCTTCGACTTTGGCGACGTGTCGGAGAATTCGCTGAGCTTCGGGCCCGACACGCTGACGATTCGCCACAACGCGAATGGCACCGTCGACAGCGTGTACAGTGGCCGTACGGTCCAGGGGTTCAACCGGCTCGACAGCGAGCGCGATCCGTTCTCGCGCGCCTTCAACGCCGACGTGAACGATACCGGATTGCCCGGCGACGTCGTCGATACGCTCGTCGTGATCGACGGTAATGCCGTGCGGCGAGAGCACGCCGTGCGCGTCTGTCGCGGCGCGGTGGGCGCGCTCGACGTCATCGGCGACCCGCGCACCAATTGCACGATCGCCAACGCCAAGCTCGACGAGGAGGACATCGACCTCGACAACGCGCTCAACTTCACCGACGCCGAGCGCGAGAACGAACGCGTACTGCGCTATGTGGTCGATCTCGGCAGCAACGCGAGCTACAAGCGCATCGGCGGAACGTTCACCGATACGCTGTACGTCCGAGGTGTCCCGCAGACGCGCACGCGGCGGTGGGTGCTGGTGAGCGTTCCCTTCAAGGCGCCCACCGACTCGCTGAACGACGTCAACCGTCGAAAGATTCGCGCGCTGCGGCTGACGGTCGTGTCGGGCGCGGCACAGGATCCCGAAGAGCCCACGCAGCTCCCGATCGCCGAGCTTCGTCTCACCGGCGCGCCGTGGCTCGATCGCGCGAACCAGACGTTGGCCGGCATCGCCGGGTTACGGCCCGATGGCGGCTTCGTGATCACATCGACGATCGGCACCACCGACTCGAGTACTGCGCTCGTCTATCAGCCGCCACCGGGCATCGCCGATCAACCGGAGATCAAGGGCGCCCAGCTCCAGGGCGGGTTGACGGCGATCAACGAGAGCTCGATGCGGATTCAGGCGGGCAACATGGCGTTGTATCATCGCGCCGAAGCCTACCTTCGCTTTCCCACCGGCCCCCAGCACTTTCTCGGATTCGAACGGCTGCGCGTGTGGGGACGCGGACGCGGACCGGGCTGGGGCCTGGGCGGCGAACTGCAGATGTACATCAAGGTCGGCCGCGACGAGAACAACTTCTACATGTATCGCGCGCCGGTGAACGCGGGCCAGACGCAGGCCGCGTGGAGCGATCTCGACGTCGATTTTGCGCGTTTCGTCGATCTGCGCCGCAAGATCCAGACGGCGTATCTGGCGGGCAAGACCGAATCCATCGCCTGCACGGGCCTCGACTCGGCGATTATCGCAGCGTCGCCGTTGCCGATCGGATCCGTGACGCACAGGTTCGCCGCGTGCGCGGACGGCTACATGGTTTACACTGTCGATCCCGCGGTCACCGCGCCCAATCTCGCCGCGGTGCAGGAGGTGGCGGTCGGCATCGTGCGTGTGGGCGCAAATGGCATGGGCGGCTCACTCATCACTGCCACGGACACGCTCGAGCTGTGGGTGGACGACATCCGCCTCCAGCATCCGACCAATACCACGGGGTACGCGGCGCAAGTTGGATTCGCGATGAACGCCGGCGACTTCGCCGACCTCCGCGTCAACGTCAGCAACCGCGACCCCAACTTCCGGCAGCTGGGTGAGGAGCCGTCGTTCCTGGGGCAGCGCACGATCGACGTCGGCGCGACCGTGCGGCTCGACAAGCTCCTGCCCAGGAGCCTCGGTCTCGCGCTGCCGCTCACGATCACGAAACTCTCATCGGCCAACGATCCGTTCTATCTATCACAGACGGACATTCCCGGCGCGGGGATTCCCGGGCTCCGCAAGCCGAAGAACGATCTGACGACTTACAGTCTGACCGTGCGCCACACCACGCCGATTGCCACGAGCATCGTGGGGCCGCTGATCAACAATCTGTCGGCGACGTCGACGTACGTGACGGGCGTGGATCGCACCGAATTTCAGGACGGCAACGCGCACAATTTCACGTTCGCGATCGACTATCTCGTTTCCGACGACACGGCGCGCACGGTGCGGCTGCCCGGCTGGATCGACGGCTCGCTCGGGCTGCTGCCGGCGATTCTCCAGGCCGGCCCGGTTGGCGCGTTACGGTCGACGAGCTTCCGCTGGAATCCGACGCAACTCCGGTTCACGACCGGCATCGTGCGCGGACGCGATCGGCGTGTGTCGTTCCTCCGGCCATCCGGCGCCGCGGACGATGATCCGGCGGTGAGCACGGCGTCGAGCCGGCTCTGGCGGAATGGAGGAGTGCTCGCGTTCCGGCCGACGAACGGGACGGACGTGCGGTGGGAGATTCAGTCCGTGCGCGATTTTCGCGACTATCGCGACACGAGCGCGGCGTCTGCCGCCACGCGCAATCCCGTTGCCGTCGGTCCGGGCTTCGAGCGCGAGCGCACGATGTTGGCGAGTGTGAGTGTCGCGCCGGGATTTTCGTCGTGGTTCCGACCGCGAGCCGATCTCGGGACGCAGTACGACATGCTGCGCGACCCGAACACGCGCGGCTTCACGCCGCTGCCGGGCGTCATTGGAGTCGACAGCGTGCTAGCGGGCCGCGATTCGCTCGCGTCGCTGCAG
>DATISA010000084.1:0-4882 GCA_035469245.1 Gemmatimonadaceae bacterium | reverse complement strand
CGTCGGCGAACCGCGAGCCATTCTGCTCCATCTGCGCGCGCGTTGGCATGGGTCCGGACGATGAGAAGAACGCGCCGCTCTCGCCGATTGCGCGCGCGAACAACCCTCGGGCGAGCGGCGACGCCATCTGCGCGCTCACCGACATCGATCCCGCCGACTCGCCGGCGATCGTCACTCGTTGCGGATCACCGCCGATGGCGGCGATGTTCGCGCGCACCCAGCGCAACGCCGCCGCCTGATCCATCAAGCCGTAGTCGCCTGACGCATGCTGCGGTGATTCCGTCGTGAGCTCCGGGTGCGCGAAGAAGCCGAAGACGCCCAGGCGATAGCTCGTCGTGACGACGACGATCCCGCGGCGCGCCATGCTCTCACCGTCGTAGCGGAATTCCGAGCCATCGCCCGCCACGAACCCGCCGCCAAAGAAGTACACGAGCACGGGAAGCCCGCTGCCGGAGCGCGCGCTCGCCGGAGCCCAGGCGTTCAGGTACAGGCAGTCCTCGCTCACGCCGGAGTTGCGAAACATCATGTCGGCAAACACGCGCGCCTGCATGCACTGATTGGCAAAGCGGTCGGCGGCACGGAGACCCTGCCATTTGGCCGCGGGCTGCGGCGGACGCCAGCGCAGCTCGCGCACCGGGGGCGCCGCGAATGGAATGCCGCGAAACGCGCGCACGCCGCTCGGCAGCGTCATGCCCTGCACCGGGCCATCCGTCGTGCGCAGAACGGGGGCGACGGCCTTCGCGGTAGTTGTCCCCTGCGCGACGAGCCCGAGTCGTGGAATCGACAAGATGATCGCGAGAAACAGCAGGCGCTCACGCCGTCCGGCGCAGTTGCGGCAATGCACGGTGACTCCGCGATGAAGGCGAGTAAATCGAGCGACTCGGCGCCCTTCACTTCCATACTGAAGTGGGATCGGCCGACCGCGCGGCGCAAGGTCAGACGCCGGCGTACGCCGCAACCGCCGCGATCACCAGCGCGATTTGACCGGCGCGCCGGCCGCCAGTCAGACCGACTGCTTCCGCAGCAGCGCCGCCCCGATCATCGCGTTGCTCTGAGCCGCTGGCAGTAGCTGGTCTACGACGGCCTCGGCGCGCGGCGCCGAGGCTTTGGCAATCACCGGCGGTTCGTGTCCTTCGCGGCGTTCATGCGCCCGGCGCTCCACGATGATTCTCCCGTCATAGAACGGCTCGCGCCACACGGAATTTCGAGAGGTGACCTCGATGGCCACGAACCCGCCGCCGGGCAGCTCGCGGTGAAATGGACGGGAAGATTCGGGCTTGTGTCGCATGGCGCTTCGTCGAAATGGGGTCCGCGGCCGCCGAGTACGACGCGTTGTGCTCGAAAGTACGCGGCGCCACTCTGCGATTCATCGAATTTGGCAGAGGGACAATGAGTATCGAGCGCGGCATTTGTGCAGTCAGGGAATTCCAGACGAATTGTCCGGCGATCTCTCACTGACGGATCCGCTCGCTACCAGTGACAGACGGAGCGCTCACGGTTTCCACGAGGGCGCGCGAAAGCCTGTGCTCACCGCCGTGATCTTCACTGGCGCGAATTCGCCAGTCTCTGCATCGACGACGGTTATTGTGCCAGAGCCGATCGTTCCCACCAGGTACTTCCCGTCCGGCGACCAATCGATGCCACCGTCGAACGTGACGGTGCTCGCGAGCTGTCGGCCACCTGAACCATCAGGTCGAACGATCCAGATGCCCGCTCCTGTCTCGTCCACATAGGCTATGTACGCTCCCGACGGCGACCACACGGGACGCTGGACGGTGAGATGAACCTGCGTCACCGCCCGCGTCGCCAGGTTCATAATCTCGAGAAGTCCGGCCGAGGAATACCACCAGTCGGAGCTTCTCGAGTATGCGACACTCGCTCCATCCGGTGACGCGTGGGTGTGAAGTTGCGGCGTGCTGCCGGAGCCCACCGCCTCGACGCCTGTGCCGTTGGTGCGAACGCGGTAGATCTGCGACGTGCCATACGATGGGCCGTGGAAGTATATCCACTGCCCATCCGCGGATCTCGCAGGCCACCGTTCGTCCGCCAACTGGCTTTCCGGAGCGATCAAACGCTTCTGCACGCCGGTCGCGACGTCGACGACCCACAACGACCTCGTGTGGTCGTACTTGTTGTCGTGGTAGAAGATGGACTTGCCGTCGACACTCCAGACCGGCGGCATCTCGCCGAAATAGCCGCTGGGGATGGCACTCGTGACGATTCGACGGAAGTTGGACCCGTCGAGGTCAAACGCCCAAATGGCAAGCAGGTCGCCGGTGCTCGTCAACGCGGTTTGCGCGGCGATCGTTCCTCTCGGGACGACGCTGATTAATGCCGAATCGGACAATGCACCGACCCGGGCCATGACTGTCGCCCGGCCGAACGCCGCGCCGGAAACGACTTGCCCCGAAACTGATACGCGCGAAACAGAGCTGGAGAACACGGCAGCGTCCGTGCGGAGATTCCCGTACCGGTCGAGGACACTGGCGCGGAGCGAAGCGTTCGCCCCGATGAAGATCGCGGTATCGTGCGGGGCAACAGTCAGCCGAACTGCACCGCCGCTGCGAATGGTGAAGCGCGCCGTGTCCACCAGTCCGTACAGCGGCACCGATACGATGACCATTCCCGGACCGGCGACAGTTCCCATCTTGAGCACGACGGATGCGATCCCCGACGCGTTCGTGGAATCCGTCGCGAACGATGCGAAGACGGCCGACGTGACCTTCGCGAGGAGGACTGTCGCTTTCGGTGGCTCATAGGGGATCTTCGACGGGGCGGTTCCTGATGTGAAGCGAATGACGGTGCTTGGGAGCGGCTTTCCGGCCGGGTCGAATGCCTGCACCGTAAGTGCTTGCGGCTGAACTGCGTCCACCGTGTCGGCGACCCCTGAACCCGCCACAAACTTCATCGCAGGTTTACCGGTCGGCACGCCCGTCGAACCTGCGCCCGGATCGCCGCAGCTCATTGCGACTGCGCAAGCCAGGCCGATACGACAGGAAGCCCAAAGGCGTTCGCGACGATTCATGTGCAACAGTATATACTAAAATTGGCAACGACGAAAGGCGATGCCCGGCTTGATGCCGCCCGTTCCTGCCGTTGCGCTTTGACGAGGAGCAAAGACCTTTTGCGAGCCGAACCCCGCGGGCGCGCGATCGCCGCCGGCGACTCCACGGAGTCGGAACACCCGGTTGCGCGCGAAGCAACGTGATCGTCTTTTGATTTAATGCTACTCATTACCCATCAGCGAACTCGCCGCCTTGCGTGGCGCGCCCTCGTCGTTGCGTTTTGCGCCGCGTCGCCCACTGCCGCCCAACATCCGGCCCGTCAGCCTGCCGATACTAGCCACACCGTCGCGCCGCCAACGCCGGACTCCCTCGCCGCCGTCACCGATCGCGGCCGGCGGCTCGCCCGTTCCGATTTTGCCGCGTGGCACGCCACCGACGCCGTCCTCGCGCTCAACCCGTCGCCGCGCGACGTCCGGGGCTACGTCGCATTGAAAGACGGTGCCACGTGGCTGGTCGAATTCGGTCGGATGAGCGAGGACTCCGGTGCCTTCCTCGTCGCGTATGAAGCCCGCGAGGCGGACAATCGGCCCGATTCGTTCCTCGTGACACGCCGAGAGCCCGCCCGCCGCGATACGTCGCGGTTCCTCCGTGCCGCGCGCGCCGTCGACGTGGCCCGGGCCGCGTTCACGCCGGAACACCGCCCCTACAACACCATGGTGCTGCCACTGGATGACGGGACGTGGTTCGTATACATCGTGCCGGCGCAAGTCCAGTCTACGGTCTACCCGCTCGGCGGTGACGTCCGATACCACGTGGCCGCGGACGGTCGGCGGATCCTGGAGACGCGCCGGCTGCACAACGCGATCATCGAATTCACAGGCGCGGCGCCGAAGCCGGGATCGACCCTGCAAGCCGGCACGCACGCCGCCGTGCGCGACGACATCCCCGAGGATAGCGACGTATTCCACGTCCTGGTTCGCCAGCCCGCCGTTCCGGAGTACATCGTCACCAATGCCTTCGTGTACCGCGTCGACGTTGACGGTTCGATTCACCTACTCGGTCGCCGAACGGAGCTTCTGCGGAGGCACGAGTAGACCCACCTCACTGACACCCAGCGTCACGTCATATGTCTTGGACGGACGCTTGGCCGAGTCCAAACGAGACTGTGCCGAATCTCGAGACAGACACCCTCCGTTACTACTCCGCCGCAGGCGCGGCGCACTTCTCATCAGTCGCGCGACGGCGGCCCGGTTGCGGCCGTCAGCTCGTCGTACGCGACCCTGCCACCGATGATCGTCAGCACGCTGTGCGTGGCCGGGAGCGCTTGCGCGGGCACGGTGAAGATGTCCTGTGAGAGCACGACGAGATCCGCCCACATTCCGGGAGCCAGCGTTCCCTTCTCGCGCTCGGCGCCTTCTGCGTATGCCGAACCGCGCGTGTAGGCGATGACAGCCTGCTCGCGCGTCAGCGCCTCCTTCGGATTCGCCGGGTGCGTGGTAGCGACCATGATGTTGAGGAACGGACTCATCCCGTCGCCATTCTGATCGGCGCCGAACGCCAGGGGAATCCCGCGCTCGACCAACGACTGCAGCGGCGCCAGACTCGCCAGCGCGGCGGAGTCGTAGATCTCACGCTCGCGCGCCCATGCCGCCGCGCCGCCAGTCTGCTCGAGCAGCGACAGCACGAGAGCCGCGGTGCTATCGCCGGCCGCGTGCAGCATGATCTGCTCGTGCGCGGCGCGTGCTTCCAGAAGTACGGCGCGAATCGTATCGGGCGGCAGATCGAGCATCCCGAAGTAGCCCGGACGCGACGCGTACGCGTGACGCAGCGCTATCCCATGCTCGATCGGGCTGCCGTCGAGAATCCATTTGACGCCG
>DATISA010000083.1:0-3605 GCA_035469245.1 Gemmatimonadaceae bacterium | reverse complement strand
AAAGCGCTCTCCAAGACGCCGGCCGATCGATTCGCCTCGGCGGGGGATTTCGTGCGCGCGCTCGACGCCGGCTTGAAGCAGCCAGCGCCGGTGGTCGCGCAACCCGCGAAACGTCGGCCCGCCGTCCTCGCCGTCGCCGCGGTCGCCGCCGTGCTCATACTCGGCACCGCCGCATTCGCCGCGCGCGGCATGTTCGCGCACAAGCAGACTCGCGCATCGCTCGGGCAGAAGACGCAGCTCACCGTGTCGGGCGGTGTGTCGGTTCCCGCGATCTCGCCCGACGAAAAACAGCTGGCCTTCGTGACTCGCAAGTGCGCATCTGGCGGATGCTCCTACTCGGTCGTCGAACAGGACGTCGGCGGCACCACGACGCGGGCCATCCTCGAGAACGCCACCGCCGCGTACGGGCTGCAATGGAGTCCCGACCGCCGAAACTTGATCTTCAACGGAACGGTGGGGGGACGCTACGGAAACTTTCTCGTCTCCGCGCTCGGCGGAACGCCGCGCTTTCTCACCGCCGGAGCCGCCGCGTTCTACGCCGACGGCGATTCGCTGCTCATCGGTCCCGGCGCGCAGCCGGACTCGGTGTTCACGATCGGCGTGTCTGGGCTCGATGGCGTTCGGCGCGACAGCATCGTCGTCCGCGGCGCCGGCCAGGCGCTCGATGCAATTTCGGCCATACCCGGGTCTCGCTGGATCCTCACGCTCATCGTCCAGCAGCCGCACGGACTCTGGCAGGTAATCGACCGATCGGGCAAAGTCGCAGACCGTGTCGTCAACGCGTGCACGTGCGGTGGACTCGGTAGCGTCGACGCGGTCTGGCTCCAGCGACTGGGCGATGCGGCCGGCGAATCCATCGTGCGCATCGCTATCGACCGCGCCACGGGACGTTTGTCGACCTCGCAGGACACGATGGTGACGGCGCTCTTCACCAACTTCTCGATCACGTCCGACGGATCGAAGATGGTGATGGACGAAGGCACATTGGAATTCGGCGTGTGGGCCGCCGACCTGTCCGCCGTCATCCAGGGCCGATTGTCGAACGACGGACGAATCGCGCGCGCGTCGAACAACGTGACCGCCACGCTCTCACCCGATGGCGGCCGTCTGTTGTTACGCCGCGTCGTACCAACCACCGGCCAGCACACCGCCGTGCAATTCGCGGTACGTCCGTTCGGTGGCGAAGCCGAGGCCCCGCTCAGTGTGGCCGGCACGGTGGTGAGGGCGCGTTGGGTTGATTCGGTGACTATCGCCGTCGTGTCACGCGTCAGCGGGACGGTGCACATGGGTCTCGTCGACGCTCGGACGGGTGTGTCGCGAAACGATGCCGCGCTCACCGACTCCACGATCATCGACGCCGCCCGGATCGCCGGCGGGTGGGCGTGGATTCCGTCGTCGCGCGACCGCATCGTCGTCGACCAAGGCGGAAAGCGTCGTGAGATTCCGCAACCGCGTTGGTACGGCGGGTTGTTCAACCTCGTGGCGGATTCGGCCTCTGGCCGAATCTTCATCACCGGATACAACCGCGCCACGTCGGACACGCTCGGCATCGCCGCGATTGATATAACCGACGGCTCAGCCACGCAGTGGATGTCGGTGTTCGCCGAGAACGGTAGTGTACAGGTGCTGGCCGACGGCGGGCTTTTCCTCGCGGCGCACCGCACACAGGAATCGCTCGACCTCTATCACATCACTGGACCGGGCAAGATCCAACTGCTCGGCAGTCCGCCGCGGCCATTGGTTGGCGTGAGTGTGTCGGGTGATCTCAAGCGCGCCGTGGCGTTCGATCGCGACTACCACGCGGATGCGTGGATGTACAACGTCGTGACCCGGTAAGGGCGACCCTTTAGCTGATTCGCGGCCGCCACTGCTGAGCTCAGTGACGGCCGCGCCAGTTGTGACAGTCTCGCCAGTGGCGCCCTTTCGCGCGCGAGCCTCGTTCACAGACTGGAGGTGGTGCATGAGACGTATCGGAGTCGCTGCGTCCCTGATGGCTGGCCTCGCCATCGGCGGATTCGTTCTGAGTTGCTCCTCTGACGGCGGTGGCGCCGGCTCCACGGATCCCTTGATCGCCGCCGGCGGAACGGACCCGATCACCGGCAGCGGTCCAGTGAACCTGAACGGCGGCGGATGGACTCCCGTCGTCGAGGCAGCCAGCCACAACAAGGTTACCGTGTGCCACAGCGGCAACGGCAACCATTTCACCCAGGTCAACGTGTCGGCGCAGGGTGCCCGCGCGCACCTCGGCGATCCGAGTAGTGGTAAAGGTGGTCACTCGGGCGATTATCGTGTGACCAACCTCACACCGTGCCCGCCGCCGGCGACTCCGGGGCAAGTACAGATCTGCAAGGTGGCCGGCGTGGGCCTCACCGCCGGAACGAGCTTCGACTTCAACGTCACGGCGAACGGCTCGACGAAGAAAGTGACTGTCGCCGCGGGAGCGCCGCCGAATGGAACGTGCGCCGACGGTGGTTCGTATCGAGTCGGCACGACGGTCGAGGTGACAGAGGCCGCGCAAACCGGAGTGAAGACCGTCGGCATCGTCGTCGCGCCAGCCGGCGCGCAGCAAGGCACGTCGGATCTTGCGGGCCGACGGACGTCGCTCATCGTTGGCGTCGGCACGACGTCGGTGACCTTCACGAACAATGGCCCGTCGGGCACGCTCGTCGTCTGCAAGGTCGGCGGCACCGGCGTGACGGCCGGCTCGAACTTCAACTTCACGGTCGGAAGCCACACCGTGACCGTCGCCGCGGGCGCCGCGCCGAATGGCACGTGCAGCACCCCGATGACGCTGGCCACGGGAGCGGTGAACATCTCCGAGGCGCCGACGGCGGGCATGATCGTCTCCAGCATCGCCGGCACGCCGTCGCCGACCAACGTGAATCTCGTCTCGGGATCGGCGACGACGCAGATCACGGCCGATCAGGAAACGCGTATCACCTATACCAACGTGGCAGCCACAGCGTCGAACAGCGGAACGCTGGCGATCTGCAAGGTGGCCGGTACGGGTATAACCGCCGGAGCGAACTTCAACTTCACTGCATCCGGTCAGACGGCGACGGTGGCGGCGGGTGCAGCCCCTAACGGCACGTGCACGACGACCCCGCTCACCTTCGCCGTCGGCAACGTCGTCGTCACGGAGGCCGCCGCGGCTGGAAACTTTGTCTCGGCGATCACGGCCAGCGGCACCTCGCTCGTGAGCAGCGATCTGCCGAACCGGACAGCAACGGTCGCCATCACGGCGGGCCAGCAGACGACCGTGACGTTCACCAATAGCGTCACCGCCGCCGCGGGTACGTTGGTGATCTGCAAGGTCGCCGGAACGGGCGTGACGGCGGGATCGAACTTCGCGTTCACCGCGGGCGGTCAGAACGTCACGGTGGCGGCGGGTGCGGCACCGAACGGCACCTGCGCGACCGCGATCAGCCTTCCCGCCGGTGCCGTGACGGTGACGGAAACCGCGGTCACCGGAACTTCGGTCTCGGCGATCACCGGGACGCCGGCGGCGCCGACGAACATCAATCTCGGCAACCGGTCCGCGACCGTGCAGATCCTCGCGGGGCAGGAGACGCGCATCACGTACACCAACACGGCGCCATAGGAAT
>DATISA010000082.1:0-29322 GCA_035469245.1 Gemmatimonadaceae bacterium | reverse complement strand
CGCGCGATCTCGAGGAGGAAAGCGCCAGCGTTCAGCTTGATGGCGGTGCGAAAGATCGAGCGCGCGGTGTCGTACGACATGCCGCGCACGTTGATCGCCGGCACCGTGAAGCCGTGCGTCTCGCCGCGGCCGCGCGCCATGTACAGGTCGTGGATCGACGCGGCGCGCACTCCAACCCCCTGGCCGATCTCCCAGATCAGCCAGCGCGCATGCTCCTTTTCGCCGCCATCGCCAAAGACCGCGGCGCGCACCAGCCGGTCCATGTTGGCCGACGCCAGCGCCGATTCATCGGTGACGCGGACTTTGCCGTTGCGCACCGCGACCGCGTTGCCGAACAGCGTATTGAGCGACTCGATTGTATCCATGGGAGGGCCTTCCGAAAGCTCACGATGAGAGTCTGTTCCACTCGAACCGTGCGTCCGGTTTTGGAAGCAGGTTCCATTCCTGCCGGGCTTGCTCGGCGTCGGCCCGGCCGAGCATCGCGTAGGTGAATTGCTTACCCAGCTCGACTCCCGGCTGGTCGAGCGGGTTCACCCCATACAACTCGCCGGCGTAGATCGTCGCGATCTCGAGCAGCATGAACAGGCCGCCCAGATGCCGTGCGTCGACCCGGTCCACGTGAATCGTCATGTTCGGCCGGCCACGTCGCGCCAGGGCCCCAGCCGTGGCGCGCTGTTCGATGGCCAGGAGCTCGCCCAAATGATGGCCGCCCAGATATCCAAGCTCCTTCACGTCTGAATGTAATCTGGGGATCTCGACATCCGTGGGAACGTCGCGAACGGCGATGAAGGCGACGGTCTTGTCCGGCGGACCTTCCATGAACAGCTGCACCTTGCTGTGCTGGTCCGTGGCGCCCAGTGCGCCTAGCGGCGTGGGGCCCACGCCCTTGTCGCCCGGCTCGCGGTGCTTACCAAGGCTCTCCGCCCACAGTTGAACGAACCAGTCGGCCAGGTCGCGCAGCGGGTCCGAGTACGGCATCAGGACGTGGATGTGCCGCCCCAGCGTGGTGTCCGCGAGATATTCCAGCGTTCCGAACAGCCCGGCGGGATTGTCGCGTAGGTCGCCGGCCGCGCAGCGCGACGCGATGTCATTCGCTCCCTCGAGAAGCGCGCCGGTATCGATTCCAACGAGCGCTGCGGGGAGCACGCCGACCGGCGTCAGTACGCTGTACCGGCCGCCGACGGCCGGCGGAATGTCGAGCGCAGGAATGCTCTCGGCGCGGGCGATCTCCCGCAGCGCACCCTTCTTTGGATCGGTCACGAAGACCAGGTGATCCCTCGAGCTCTTCGTGTGCTTATCGAGTCGGTCGCGCGCGACGAGATACTGCGCCATTGTCTCGGCCGTGCCGCCGGACTTGGAAATCACGATGAAGAGTGAGCGCTCCAACGCGAGGCGGTCGAGCAGCGCGGCGATCGTCCGCGGATCGACGTTGTCGAGCACGTGGAGCCGCGGGTTTCCGCGCCGCTCCTCCGTGGTCAGCGTGTTCCAGGCAGGCGCGAGGAGCGCGGTACGGAGGGCGATCGGCCCCAGCGCCGAGCCGCCGATTCCGAGCACCACGACATCATCGAACTTGCCACGCGCCGCCTTGGCGAATTCCGCCGACTGGCGATGCAGCCCCGCGTCGGTCGGCAGATCGAGGAAGCCGAGCTCGCCCGCGTTGCGCCGCCGCAGCAGCCCTTCGTGCGCCCGGCGAAACGCCTCCGGCGCGGCGGCCCAATCGCGCGCCGAAATTCCGCCGGCCACGACCTCGCCCATCATGTTCGTGTAATCGAGTCCGATTGCCATGTCAGTCGACGCGAACGGTGAGCCCATCGAACGCCGGCGTGACGCCGCGCGGCAGCTCGGCCTCGAGGTCGGCGTGAAAGTTGTCGTGCGTGAGGTGCGTCAGGTACGTGCGCTCGGCGCCGATCTCGCGGGCCGCGTCGATCGCTTCTGGTATGCTCAAGTGCGTGGGATGCTCGGTGCGGAAGAGTGCGTTGATCACCAGCACGCTCGCGCCGCGCAGCAGGGCCATCGCATCCGGCGGGAGCGACTTGGCGTCCGTGACGTAGGCCAAGCCTCCGATCCGGTATGCAAAGACCGTGACATTGCCGTGCGGTACCCGAACCGGCATCACCTGCATGTCGTCGATCGCGAACGGCGTCCCCGACTCGACGGCGTACGCCTTTCCCTCGGGCTTGGACGTGCCGGGCAGCGGGCGCATTTCGTCGTCGAAGATGTACCGGAACTTGGCCCTGAGCTCCGCGAGCGTTTCCGCGGGTCCGTAGATCGGCAGCGCCGCCTCGCGGTTCATCGTGATCGCGCGCAGGTCGTCGATGCCGTGAATGTGGTCGGCGTGCGCGTGCGTGAATGCCACGGCGTCGACGCGGTCGATTCCCGCCGCAATAAGCTGGAGTCGTAGCTCCGGCGGCGTGTCGATGAGAAGCCGCGCGCCGCGGCTGCTCTCGACCACCGCGCCCACGCGCGTGCGCTTGTCTCGGGGATCGGGGGAGCGGCAGACCTCGCAGTGGCACCCGATCTTCGGCACACCAAAGCTCGTACCGGTGCCGAGGAAGGTGAGCTTCATCGCTCCGTCCCGAAGCCGTTCACACCGTTTCGACCTTGAGCAGGTTCGTGGTCCCAGGCACGTCGAAGGGCACGCCCGCTGTTACGACCACACGGTCACCGGCACGCGCGAGCCCGCGGCGCTGCACCGCTTCCAGCGCCAGGCGCACCATCTCATCGTAGGTATTGCAGTGCGGCACGAGCTCCGGGATCACTCCCCACACCATCGCGAGCTGGCGGAATGTGCGCGGGATGTCGGTGAGCACGAGGATAGGCACGCTTGGCCGATGCGACGCCACGATGCGCGCGCTGAAGCCGCTTTTGGTGAAGACGATCAGCACCGGAGCGCTGAGCATGGTTACGGCGGCAACGCTCGCCGCCGCGATCGCGAACTCCGTGGATACCGCGGTTTCGGCGTGCCGGCGATCTTCCCGCCGCCACTGATGCGGCTTGCTCTCGATCTCGGCGATGATCCGGCTCATCGCTTCCACGGCGAGTCGCGGGTACTGGCCGGCCGCCGTCTCCGCCGAGAGCATCACCGCATCGGTGCCGTCGAGAATTGCATTGGCCACGTCGCTCGCTTCGGCGCGCGTCGGCCGCGGGTGCGTGATCATCGACTCGAGCATCTGCGTCGCCGTGATCACCGGCCGGCCGAGCCGGTTGCCCAGCGCGATGATCCGCTTCTGGGCGTACGGGACTTCCTCGAACGGAAGCTCGACGCCCAGATCACCGCGCGCCACCATCACGCAGTCCGACGCGCGGATGATCGTCTCGATGTTCTCGAGCGCGGAATCCTTCTCGATCTTGGCGACGCAGAGCATCGACTTGGGAATCATCGTCCGCAGCTCGGCGATGTCCTGCGCCCGGCGCACGAAGCTCAGCGCCAGGTACTCGAGATCCTGTTCCACGGCGAACGCGATGTCCTCGCGATCCTTCGCCGTGATCGACGGTGCGGAGACCTGCACGCCCGGAAGGTTGATTCCCTTGTGGCT
This sequence comes from Gemmatimonadaceae bacterium, assembly GCA_035469245.1. GTDB lineage: Bacteria > Gemmatimonadota > Gemmatimonadetes > Gemmatimonadales > Gemmatimonadaceae > JAQBQB01. The sequence continues at coordinate 25,786 of DATISA010000082.1, read as the reverse complement.
GGTGAGCGAGCCGCCGTGCAGCACGCGCGATGTGACCCGTGGCTTGCTCACGTCGAGCACCACCAGCTCGAGCAGGCCGTCGTTGATCAGCACTCGATCGCCGACGTGCACGTCTTCGGCAAGCAGTTCGTATGTGACCGGAATCTCGTCACCGCGCGCCTGCGCTTCGGGTGCGAGCACGACGTCGCTTCCGTCGGCGAGCTCTCGCGCCCCGTGCAGGTCGCCGATGCGGATGCGCGGCCCCTGGAGATCACCCAGGATGGCGATCGGCCGGCCGGTCTCCTTGCCCACATCCCGAATCAGCGCGATGGTGGCAGCGTGCTGCTCGTGGGTGCTGTGGGAGAAGTTGATGCGGGCCACGTCGAGTCCGGCATCGACGAGGCTGCGGAGCGCCTCGCGCGTCGAGCTCGCGGGACCCAACGTGCAGACGATCTTCGTTCGGCAGTAGCGCAATGGCGGGAGATCAGTAGGGGCGTCGGCGATCCGTCAACGACTCTCGACCAGCTCCTTGCCGAGCGCTCGGGTTTTCTTTTGCAGGCCAGCGAGCAGCGTATCGAACGACTTCTGAAAGCTCGCCACGCCATCGACCAGCAGCTTGTCGGTGACGTCGCGCATGGTGATGCCGTGCTGCTCGAGCGTGGCGACCGTCTGCTGCGCCTGATCGACGTCCATGTCGACCGTGCGCGTTACGACTCCGTGGTCGCGGAACGCATCGATCGTCTGCGGCGGCATCGTGTTCACCGACTCCGGACCGATCAGCTCTTCGACGTACATCACGTCGCGGTACGCCGGGTTCTTGGTGCTCGTGCTCGCCCAGAGTGGGCGCTGCACGTTGGCGCCGCGCGCGACGAGGGCCTTCCACCGGGCGCTGGCGACCGAATTCTGAAATAGTCGATACGCAAGCTTGGCATTGGCGATGGCCGCCTTGCCCTTGAGCGACTCGAGCGCCGCTTGATCCTTGGCGCCGCTCTTGATCGCCGCGTCCAGCCGTTTGTCGACCTCCGTGTCCACGCGGCTCACGAAGAAGCTGGCCACCGAGTGAATCGATCGAATGTCCTTTCCTTGGGAGAGCCGATCCTCGAGCCCCGCCATGTAGGCTTCGATCACCTGCTCGTATGCTTCGATCGCGAACAGCAGCGTGATGTTGACGTTGATTCCGCTGGCCGTGAGCTGCCGAACCGCTTTGGCACCCTCGACGGTGCCGGGCACCTTCACTAGCACGTTCGGCCGATCGACCGTCGCCCACAATCGCGTGGCCTCGGAGATCGTTGCCTGTGCGTCGTTCGCCGCACCGGGCGACACTTCGATCGAGACGTAGCCGTCGGCGCCTTTCACCTGGTCGAAGGTGGGACGGAAGATGTCGCAGGCGTCGCGAACGTCGGTCGTCGCGATGAGCTCGAACAGCTCCATCGCCGTGAACTCCCCGGAGGCGGAGCGGATCTGGTCATCGTACTCGCTCCCTTCCGCGAGCGCCTTTTCAAAGATCGTCGGGTTCGACGTCATTCCCGTCAGGGCATCATCGCGAATCCGCCGGGCGAGCTCGCCGTTGCGGAGCATCGTGCGGTCGATGAAGTCGAGCCAGATCGACACGCCGGCATCGTGAAGACGCTCGAGGCGATTGTCACTCACAATCCACTCTCCCTTGGAACCATATATCGCAACCTAACGGGCGTCACGGTGTTGGCGTGACAGTCGGGCTGCTGGGACTGCAACTGCAACCTCAACGGCAACTGCAACTGCTCTTGGAAACGGATTGACGCGGATGGGACGGACCGAAAACGGATCGTTCCTCGCGCTGAACACGCGCCCGCATCGCCGCGCGCCCGGACGATCATGTGTTGGGTTTCCGCGCGGAGCCGTCACGGAATATGTCCCGCATCATGGGCGTGGGTCAGTAGTCGCGCTATTTGCCGGTGTATACGATCTTGTAGATGCGTCCGCCCTGATCGTCAGCGATGTAGAGTGCGCCGTCGGGGCCCTGTGCAAGTCCAGCAGGTCGGTGATTGCCCGCGCCGCCTCGCCCCGTCTTGTTCGGCGCGAAGCCGTCGGCGAACACCTCGTACTTGCCCGCCGCTTTTTGCCCGCTGAGCGGCTGAAACACGACGTTGAACCCCGCCTGCTCCTCCGGCCCGCGATTCCACGACCCGTGAAACGCGATGAACGCGCCGTTCTTGTAGCGCGCCGGGAACATCGAGCCCGTGTAAAACATCAAACCGTTCGGCGCCCAGTGCGCCGGGAACACCGCGACCGGCTCCTTCTTCTGGGCACACTCGCCGACCTTCTTGCCATCGCCGCCGTACTCCGGCGCGCTCACGAGGTGATGCTCCTCCACCGCGTAGAAGCAGTATGGCCAGCCGAAGTCATCGCCCTGGTTCACCTGCAGCAGCTCCTCGGCGGGATTCTCGGCGTTGTAGCGCACGCTGAACGACCAGCTGCCGCCGGTCTCCTTGCTGCCGAGTTGATCACGGCCGTGTTGCGTCGCCCACAGCTTGCCGTCCAACGGGCTGATCGCGATTCCGACCGCATTGCGAATGCCCTTCGCGAAGTGCACCGAATTCTCATACGTCTGATGCAGCTTGCGCGCGTCCCACTTCCAGATTCCCGCGCGCGTGTCGAGATCCGTGCACGGCCGCTTGCCGGGCGAATCCGGCGCACGATCCTTTTCCTGGCAGGAGTTGGTGGGCGAGCCGATGTTCACGTACAGCGACCCGTCCTTGTCGACCGCGAAGGTCTTGTTCTGGTGCCCGCCGCTCGGCAATCCGGACACCACCGTGTCCGTTTTCCCCGCCGGCTCGAGCGAGCCCGCCTTGTATGGAAAACGAAGCACGCCCGTGATGTTCTCGGCGTAGAGATAGCCGTCGAACATCGTGATCTCCGACGAGTTGAAACCGCTCGCGAAGTGAACGCGCTCGTCCGCCTTTCCGTCGTGATTGGAATCCCGAAGCGCCCACACGCCCCCGGCCTCGCCTCGTCCTTGCGCGGCGACGAACACGTCGCCGTTCGGCGCGATCCAGACATGGCGCGCGCCGCGCACCGTGTCCGCGAACACCGACGCACAGAATCCCGGTGGAAGCGTGAGCCCGGCATTCTCGGCGTCGCACTTGGCCGAGCTGGCGCCGCGTTGCGCGCCGACACAGGCCGGGAGCATCAGAACTGCGAGAACAGGAGCAACGACAGAGCGTCTCATACGTTGGTGCCTGGGTGTGGGTACCGGGTTCGAGATCATGGTAGTCTAATCGGCCAGAGCCTGGATCAGCGCGGCACTGGCTGGTCCAGGCTGGCCAGTACGTACGCCATCACGGCCATCGTCGCTACGCACTTGTTGAAGTCGTCGCGGTCGATCATGGTCATCATGTCGCCCCACGAGTGGTGGTACCAGAAGTACCGCGAATCGTCGACGTCGAGCGCCAGTCCCGGCACCCCGCGCTGCAGGATCGGTCCGACGTCCGCTTCGCCGTCGCCAGCCACCACTCGCGACGCGCCAATCCGCTCCAGCAGTGCGCCCACCGGCTTCACGAACGCGAGCCCGGCCGCGCTGCCCTGGAATCGCACCCCGAACGGGCGGAACACGCCATTGTCACATTCCATCGCGACGTCATGACGCGGCAACTCTGCGGCGTGGGCGTCGCGATAGGCTCGGCCGCCCCGGCCGCCGTTCTCTTCGTTGGTCCAGAGCACGACACGAATCGTACGCGCCGGCTCGAGGCCGAGTCTCCGCATCAACCGAACCGCCTCCCACGCGGCAACACTGCACCCGCCGTCGTCCATCGCGCCTTCGCCCACGTCCCACGAGTCGATGTGCCCGCCCAGCACGACGACCTCATCGGGCCTGCTACTCCCCTTCAACTCGGCGACGACGTTGCGCGATGGCGCGTCCGGCAATTGCCGCGCACCCATCTCGAGCTTCACCACGACGCGCTCACCGCGATCCTGCATGCGGTGCAGCAACTCGGCGTCCTCGATGCTCAGCGCGGCGGCGGGAATTTTGGCGACGGTGGAGTCGTATCGGGTCGACCCTGTGTGCGGACTCTGGATCGAGAACGACGCCACCGATCGAATGAGCACGGCGACAGCACCCACCTTCGCGGCGGCCGCGGGCGCTCCTCCTCGATACGTCACCGCAGCATCGTAGCCTTCCATCGGCGCCTTGTCGGTCGGGAACGGGTGATCGAACAGCACGATCTTCCCTTTCGCCTCCGATGCGCGCCGCTGCAGGTCGTCGAAGCTGCTCACGACGAGGACTGGCGCCGTGATCCCGCCGGCGGGCGTGCCCACGCTCATCCCCAGTCCGAGCATGTGCAGTGGCGCTTCGCGCGGCGACACGAGCGCCGCCGATTCGGCGCCGCGAACCCAATGCGGCACCATCGCCGGTTCGCCGCGCACGTCGGCAAGTCCGTCGCGCCGCATCTCGGCGAGAATCCAGTCGATCGCGTCCTCGAGCGACTTGGACCCGCTCAGCCGATGGCCGAAGCGGTCGGTGAGCGTCGCGAGGCGCGCGTAGGCCGTCGTGTCGGCAAGCGCGGCGTCGATTATGCGGCCGGCATCGCGGCGCTGGCCGTCGGTGATCGATTGTGCGCCCGCGTGTTGCACGAATATGGCGAGCAGCGCGCCCGCCAGCAGCGGCCGGACGCGCCGGAACGTCGGTCGTCGAGACATGAACCGGTTGTCGATCGTGAGTTGGATGAATGCGCCAGAATATAGCGCCGCTGGCTCACCTCGCTCCGGAGTACGCCAGGTTCGCACACATCAGCACGTTGCTCACGTCGCTCACGCGGCCGCTCTGATAGACGTTGGCGTGGTGGTCCGAATGCGGCTCGAGGGTGATCGACATCGTTGTGCGCACCATTCCCGATCCGTTGTTCCCGATGTCGATCAGCGGAAACTCGTTCGGCCCCGCCAGCGGCGGCGTGGGCGCACCGCACGAGCCGGTGAACAGCGCCCAGGCGAGCTGCCTCCCGTTCGCCATCGGAGCGCTGATCGATAGCTCGACGCGGGCGCGATTTGGTGCGCCCTCGACCGGTGTGACCGTGATCGACCCGAAGGCCGCCGCGGAGTTCGGCGTGGCTGGACCGACCACCGCCGACGCCGCCATCTGCGACTGCTTGAAGCTGCCGCTCCAACGCGCAACGCCCTGGTTTTGTTGTCTCGCGCCCCCACCCCCGGCGCTTGCCTGGCAGCCAACAAGCGCGATCGCGAGCAGACATCCGGATAATCGAAGATTCCTGGGCATACACTCCTCGAGGTGAGCGGCCTGCCAAGCAAGAGGGGCCGAGGAGCCCAAGCTCCTCAGCCCCTCTCCATGATATCGTCGTAGGCCTTTGGCGCCTACGGAGCCTTCGAGTTTGGCGTTGCGCCGCCCCACGTGTAGAGTGGCTCGCCCTTGACGCCAAGTTCCTTGTAAGGCACCGGCATCTCACGCGGCGTTCCAGGCAGCAAGCCCTGGATCACGCGCTTGGGGCTGTTGTCCCCGGACCAACCGCCACCGACGACCACGGGCAGATGTCGCTGCTCCCAGTAGGCCGAAGGTCCGAGTCCTGGCAGCTCCACTTCCTTCTCGTAGAGCAGAATCGACCACAGCGTACACGGCTTGCCGTCCTTTGCCATCACGCCGGTGGACATGCACGGGCCGTCGGCGTCCGAGCCGACGCCGGCATTCGTCGCGGCCGACGGCAGTCCGCCGCGCTGCACATGCGACTTGTCGATCAGTGCAGCGGCGGCGGCGGCGTTCGTGGAACCTTGCCGCAGGAGCGCTTCTGCCCACAACAGGTCATTGAGGGTGCGGGTGAGCAGGGGCGCCGGCCCGTAGCCGCCATATTGGCCCTGCGGATCCATCACCCCGGATTCATCGTAGCGAATCTGCGCGATGTTGGACTGGTGATACGAGCCACGATCCGGCCGCATGATCGCCGCCGCCGACCATGCGTAGTCGGTGCCTGCATTCGACGTCTTGGGCACGGTGGCGAAGCTCCCCGCGTCGTCATCGTTCCCGAACGAGCCGTCGCCGAGCCGTTTGTCCGCCGAATGCGGCTGCGGATTTCCGTCCGGGAATGGCCACGGGTCCTTCTGCGTCGCCGGATCGAGGAAATGCGAGACCCTCGTATCCATGCGCCCGCCGTCGATGCCGTCGAACCAGTTCATCAATTCACTGATCCACGCACCGTAGCCATCTTGCGTGAAGAAGAAATCGACCGGCGTGCCGCTCGACATCCCCTTTGACGTAAACGACACCACCTGCGCCCAGTTCACCGCGGCGACCTCGCTGTTGTCGCGCGGGTAATAGGCCAGCGTCATCGCCGCCAGGGTATTGGCGATTTGTGCGATCTGCACGTTCGTGTACTGGAAGCCGTTCGTCCACGCCGACGGCGTGGTGAACGTGTTTCCCGCCGCCAACGTGGCCGCCTGCTGCAGCTTGGAAACGGCGGAGTCACGCACCTCCTTCCGGTTCGAGTAGGCGAGCGTCGCCAGATCGGTGTTCTCGTCCACGATGTAGGCTTTGTCGTACTGCAACGCCAGCATCATCAAAGAGGCGCCCTGCATCAGCGCAGCGATCGTCTCCGCTCGCTTGGTGTCGGAGGCGTTGTTGATCACGACCTTGTTTTTGCGAATGGCCGTGAGCGCCGAGTTCGACGACGAGAGCGCGGTGTAGAACCCGCCGCGCGAGTTCGACGACTCGTCGAGACCACCGCCCCAGAACGCGTCGATGCTCGTGCGTGCTGCCGCCGACGGATCGTTCTGCCACGTACGCGACATCCGGGTCCACTGATCCGGCGGATCGGTGGGATTGTCGATGCTCGAGTAGAAATTCAGGTTGCCGTTGTTCCACGACGACGCGTACGACCGAGCCTGGTCGTCCAGCACGCCGGCGCCGCGCAGGCTCGTGAAGGCGTTGAACCACGTTCGCATCGCGCCGGCCGCCACGGCTTCGATCGCGTTCGGATCGGCCAGTGCGCGCGTGTTGTCAGGGGTGTTGGGGTTCTGGATGTCGAGCGAGTTACACCCGACTGCCGCCAGAAATGCCGCGGCACCCAGCCCACGAACGATTCGCTTGCTCATCATCGATTCGATCTCCTAGGTCGGGTGTCTCGGTCAGAAGCCGAGTTCGAGCACGCCTGTGAACGTGCGGTACGCCGGATACGTGAAGTAGTCGACGCGGTAGGCGAATGGATTGCCGCCGCCCGGGCCCGTGACGTCCGGGTCGTAGCCGCTGTACTTCGTCTTGGTCCACAGGTTACGACCAACGATTCCGAGCCGCGCCGACCGGAAGTTGGCGACCGGGATCTTTTCCGCCCACTTGGACGGCAACTGCCAGTTGACCGACAGCTCGCGCAGCCGCGCGTACGATCCGTTCTCCACGAAGTAGTCGTTCGGATCGAAGTTGTTGTAGAACGTGCTGTAGTAGGTCGTGGGCTTTTTGCCGGTCGAGTACGGACAGCTCGCATCGCTGCTGCCTGTGCAGCTCGCGGCGGGCTTGCCGCTCTGGTCGATCACCTTGTCGCGGAGCTCATTGAACGGCCACTGACGGGTGTAGTTGTAGATCTGCCCGCCCTTGGTCCACGTGACCGTCCCGTTGATCGAGATCGCCTTCCACGTGAAGGAGTTGTTGAGCCCGAGGTTGAAGTCGGGGTTCACGTCGCCGATCTGAACGACGGACTTGTTCGTCTTGCAGTCCGTGTCCGCGCAGTAGTACGCCTTGAGCGGCACCTCGGCCTTGGTGTGGTACTGCGTCTTGCGAACGTAGAAGCCTTCCTCGTTCTGCACATAGTCGGCGGCGGTGCCGGTCAGGCGGCCGGTTTTGATCGTCTGCTCAAGCTCAGCCTGGTTCTTGATCCACTTCGATCCGTAGATCACGCCGAGCGGCTCGCCCTTGGCGACGCGGAAGATCTGCGTGTTGGTCGTGCCCTCCGACGGACCGATGAGGAACGCGCCGACCTTGAGATCGGCGATCTTCTGCCTCGTCCGGTCTCCGGTGAGTCCGACGCGCCAGAAGTAGTCCGCCTTGGAGAGCAGCACCGTATTGAGCGCCGCCTCGTGCGAATGGCCCTCGAGCGTGCCGGCGTTCTGCCACTGCACCTGGTACCCGGCTGCCGCGGAAAGCGGAACCTTGATGATTTCGTCCGTCGTGCGCTTCTGCGAGTACGTGTACTCGAAGCTGTAATTCGTCAGGAAGTTCAGATCGAAGCCATACTCGCTCTCGCGCGAGAACGCCGGCTTGAGCTTCTTGTTGCCGAGCACGACCGGCTCCGGCGCGCCGGCGACCAGGGCGAAGGCTTCGTACTGTGCCTCGAAGGGTGGCCGCAGGCCGGCCGTTCCGTGCGACACGCGCAGCTTCAATTCGTCGACCTTGGGGATGCGCAGGTCCTGCGAAACGCGCCACGCGCCCGAGATGCGCTGGTAGTACTGCGTCCGCTCGTCGGCGCCGAACAGCGAGGACTCGTCGCGCCGGATCAGGCCGTCGAGAATGTAGCGGTCTTTGATGTCAAAAGTCGAAACCAGGAACTCGTTGCGGGCGCGGATCGTCTGCGTCAGCGAGCCCGGCGACACCGGGTTGTTCGGGTCCTTGGCCGCTGCGGTGAACTCGGGCACGTTCGGCACCGTGAGCTGTGGCGCATTGACGTTCACGAGCTGATTGGTCTGATCCTCGTACACGAAGGCTGCTTTCGTCGTGTTGTGGATCACGCCCATCGACCCGGTCGCCGTCGCTGTCAGGCCGACGTTGTACGACCGGTTGGAGCTGGATTGTTCGAACAATCCACCCTTGCCACTGACGCCGGCCGAGTTGGCGTAGCCAAGCGGCGTGTACGACTTGTACGCGTCACCGGCCTCGTCGTAGCCGAGATTACCGTCGAACGTGAACCAGGTCGCCGGGCGATAGATGGTCTTGAACGTCCCGGTATAGCGGTCACGGTTGTTGGTGACTTGCAGCTGCTGAAGCGCATACAATGGATTGACGACGTTTCCGGACAACGGCGGCTGCTTGATGGCCGGATTGTACTTCCCGGCGAATGGTCCCGTCGTGATGATCGAGTCGATCTTTACGTTCGGCTCGAGGAACCGCATGCCGAAGAACTGTCCCGCCGCCTCGCCCTGGTCGGCCGTCGACCGCCCGTAGAACGATCCCATCTCGAGGTCGATCTTGTCGGTGAGCGAGTGATCGACGTTCAGACGGAAATTCTGGCGGTGGAACCCATGCAGGAGCGCGAGAACGCCGTTGTCGTGGGTGTTCTGGAACGACGCGTTGAAGTTGGTGCTGCCGCGCCGCTGCCCCGCCGAGACGTAGTTCGTCATGAACTGGCCCGGACGGAAAACCTTGCGCCACTGGTCGTAGTAGACCGGATACGGATTGTCGGCAATCCCGTCGGCTTTCGGGACGCGATCCCCGTTGGCGTTGCGCTTGAACTCGACTTTGCCCGACGCGTCCGTGTCGATCTCGTAGTTGTGGTGCATGTTGCCTTCGATCAACTTCGGCAACTCGTCGCTTCCAAGCTCATTGCGGATCGTGAAGTTCGTCTGGCCTTCGCCCAGGTTGACGCCGCGCTTGGTGAAGATCTGAATGACGCCGTTCGCCGCATCAGAGCCGTAGAGCGAGCTCGCCGCGGCGCCCTTGATGACCTCGACGCGCTCGATGTCTTCGGAGTTGATGTCGGCCAGCCCAAGACGCGTGATCGTTCCGTCGATGATGACCAACGGATCCTGTCGCCCGGTGAGGCTCGTTGCGGAACGGAGCCGAATCGACGGCTCGGAGCCTGGCTGGCCCGAGGTGCTGACCACCGACGCGCCGGGGATCTTGCCGTCGAGCGACGCGATCGGGGAAACCGCCGGCGCTTCCTTGATCTCCGTGTTGTCGACGACGTTCACTGTGAACGGCGTCTTCTTCTGTTCCGTCGCGGCACTGGTGCCCGTGACGACGACTTCTTCCAGATTGAGCACGTCTCGTGCGAGCACGAAGTCGTGGTCGAAACGATTGCCGGTGATCGTCACCGGAAGCCGCTTCGGCTTGTACCCGATGAACCGCGCGGTGACGTTCAGCGTGCGATTGCGCAGCTTGCTCTGGTCGACCGTGAACGCGTACCTGCCGTCGGGCCCGGCCACGCTCCCTACCCCGAGCTCGGTGATACCGACGTTCGCGCCGGCAAGCGGCTGCCCCGCTTCCGACGTCACTTTCCCACTGAATTCCACGTTTTGCGCGGACGCTACGCCGGCGACCAACAGACCGGCGAGTGCGATCGCCGCCGTGCCCATCCCCCTCTGGAGCCGTGAACCGAGCATGACCGACCTCGTGTAAGGGACCAAGGGACCACCTCGACCGAACTTCGACTGACCTCGACTGCCACCACCGGCACTGGCCGGTACATCGCCAACTCGAGCCCGGCCCATCACTCGTGCGTCGCTCTCCCGCGGCGCAGAGCCAGGTTCGCTGATATCAGATTCTTGATCGAGCTATCGACTCACGGTTCTGAACGGGCACGCGCCGCCAGTTCGCAATCGTAAAGGACGCCATATGCAGGCGTCCGGTTCGGGTGTCAAGAGGCGACACCGGTTACATCACCAGAACGCCGCATCACCCCGATTTTCGCACATTTTATACAATCCCGCGGCCTGCCCATCCTCCTCGACCCTATCAACCCCGCGATTGCGATTTTCGCCACATCGAGGTAGCCTGGAACCCGGTGCGGAGCACGGGAATTTTTCTTCATTCGACCCGTCAGCGCATGGACGCGCCCAGCTCACCCCTTCGGCGAACGACCGCAACTGGAGCCGCCGTGGCATTCGCCACGGCCTTCGGCCTGCTCGTCCCAGGCGATGTCCCTGGCCAGACGATCACCAGAGTCACCGGACGCGTCGTCAGCCACACCACGCACACCGGAATCTCGGGTGCGACAATCTCCGTCCCGGAGCTCGGCCGCAGCACTACCACCGACTCGGCCGGCCGGTACCTCATCGGAGGGTTTCCACCCGGCAGATTCCGATTCCTCGTGCGGGTGATTCCATATTCAGCAAAGGAGGCCACCCTCCTGCTGGAGCGGGGCGACCACCGGACGCTCGACTTCGAGCTCGACTCGGCCGGCGCCCAGACGCTTCCCGCGGTTCCCGTCACCGCCACTGCCCCGGTCGACTTGCGACTCAGGGACTTCGAGCGACGGCGCCGGACCGGGCGAGGTCAGTACCTCAGCGAAGAGCAAATCAAGCAGATTGGCGCCGCCACTGTCGCGGATGCGACGCGCGGCATGCGTGGCGTTGACATTCACTGCGGCGGCGGCGGCGGGTGCCACATTCAGATGGTGCGGGCGCCGATGAACTGCGGACCCGACTACGTCATCGATGGCCGCGTCGACAACACGTTCGGGCCGCAGACCCCCATCCGCGACATCGTCGCGCTCGAGGTCTACACGGGCCCGTCCGATGTTCCCGGGGAATTCGCCGGCGCGACCGCCGGCTGCGGCGTGGTCGCGGTGTGGACGCGAAGCGGTCCACCACCGCGCAAACCCTGACCATTGGCTGTCGATTCCGTCGGCGACTAGCGGCCGCGGGGTTGCTCGAGCCGTAGATCCCGCCGTTCCGTGCCGAGCGCGATGGTCTGCTCCGCCCCGTTCGGCCAGCGCACCCACAACGAGTCCGCGCTACGTGGGCGGGCCATCACCGTCGTCGCGCCGTCCATCGACCAGTAGCCGCTTCCGGCGTGAATCTCGCGCAACGGGCCGCGTGTCGTGCCGGCGATCACGCGAAGCTGCGCGCCGATGCCGAACGGATTGTCTGCGCCTGCGTGGAGTCGCACGCGTATGCCCGGCGTCCCGCCGGCGTTGTGCCACAACGTCGTCGCGCCGCCGTTTTGAGATACGGCAAGATCCACTCGCCCGTCGCCGTCGTAGTCGGCAGCAGCGGCACCGCGTTGATCGCCACTTATCGAAATTCCAGAGCGCTTCACGCCAACCGGCGCAAAGCCTCCGCGCCCGTCTCCCAGAAGCAGCAGACCGACGCCGGCATCGAACCTCGGCGTCTCGAGCTCGGTGGGAAAGAAGTTCTGCGCGAGGAACACGTCCTCGTGACCATCGCCGTCGAAGTCGGCGACGACCGTGCCGAACGCCGGCGCGAGTTGCGCCATCGTGGGCAGCGAGCGAGCGTCGAATCGACCGCCGCGATTGAGCAGCACGATGTGGTCGAACGTGGTCGCGCCGACACGAATCGCGCTCTGCGAGGCGGCGCCAAGTACGTCATCGACCGTCGCCCTGGAGTAGTCCGCGAACGTGGCAACGTGCTCGCGCACCTGAGGGATGGCCACGCCCAATTGGGTGAACGGCTGTAGCGGCATCTCCTTCCCGGTCTGCGAATCGCGCTGGGCAAACACGAGTCCCATCCCGTCGCCGCCGAAGTTGCCGACGATCAACTCATACGGCCGATCGGACGACGCATGCCATGGTGTGTTTCGTCCGTAGCTCGTCGCGATCAGGTCGATGCGTCCGTCACCGTCGAAATCGCCCGCCGCGAGTCCAGTCCAGCGGCTGTTACGCCCCGACAGACCCCACTCCTTTGTCACGTCGCGAAATCGCCCGCCTTCATTATGCAGCAATCGAACCGGGCCCCACTCGGCCGTCACGACGAGATCGGGCCGGCGATCGCCGTCGACGTCCGTGAACAACGCCGACGAGATGATGCCGAGCGTGCGCAGCACCGGCGCGTTGATCGTATCGGCCGCCCAGCCGCCGTCGGCCGTGCGCAGATACAATCGCGACGGCGCGGGCAACGGCCACGCGCCTGGCACGACCCGCGCACCCACGAACAGGTCGAGCCTCCCGTCACCGTTTACGTCAGCCAGCGCGAGCGGGCCAACGCTCGCCGACTCGGCAGGGGCTAGCGGCACGGGCGGCGCGACCACGCCGCCGCCAACTACACTTGCGATGACCGACGGCACCGACAACGCCTCCGACGGCGACGACGACTCGTAGTTCGACTGCCCCGCTACGAGCAGCACGCGGCCGGCCTTGTCGGACACAGGGAGGATCGTCGTGAGATCCCACCGCGCGACGAGCGCGTTCGATTTGAGCTCTCTAAAGCGTGGCCCTTCGTTGTGCAGCACGGCCAGCCGGCCGCCGCGACCGGTGCCGACCACCAGGTCTTCGCGCCCATCACCGTCGACGTCGATCCAGCTCACGCCCGGGCCCAACTGGCTGAACCGGTTCGGAAGTAGCGGCTGGCGCTGGAAATCATCGAACAGCGAGTCGACGTGAACGTGCCCGCCGAGCAGCGGCGTCGCATCCTGGAACAGCGTTGCGCCGGAATCTGTGGCGTCGCCGGCCTGATACACCGGCCGCGAATCGCTCGCGGCGGATTCATCGATCTCGTACAGGCGATTCGGTCGGGCCGTGGCGATCGTGCTCACCCGACCGCTGCGCCACCGCACCTCGATCGTCACGACCGAGTCCTTTCCCGTAGCGAAAACGAGCTCCGCGTCGCTCCCCGACAGGTAGTAGCCGCCGGCCGTCATCTCGCGAGACTGCACTGGCAAGGACGCGGCGCCCACACTGACCGTCGCACCAATGCCGCGAGTGTTGGGCCCCGTCCCTTTGAGACGGACCGCAATCCGCGGCGCGCCCGCCTCGTTGTGATAGATCACTGGAGCTTCGTCGAGGCGCGTTGCCACGACGTCCAGCGCGCCATCGCCGTCGAGATCGGCGAGAGCGATGCCCTGCGAGATTGCCGCGTCCGCGCCAAAACCCCACGCCGTGTTCGCGTTCGCGAATGTGAGATCGCCGTTGTTGCGCAGCGCGATGCTGTGCACCGCGTCCTTGGGGAACATGCCCTGCTCGCGATTCCACGGGACCCGCGGAGAACTGTTCCGGATCCGGTCGAAGGTGTCGGCGTCGCGCACGTCCCAGCGGTGGCCGTTGAGCGTGAGCAAATCCTCATAGCCGTCGAGATCGACGTCGAGAAACGCCGAACCCCATGTCCAGTCGGTGGCGGCCACGCCGGAAAAGTCGGCGATCTCGGCCCAGGTTCCGTCGCCGCGGCCGAGCTGGAGCGCGTTCCGCATCCACTGCGCTCGGTCCTTCACGAAGCCGACCGGCTTGGCGATCGGCATGTGCGTCGGGATCTGCCGCTGCCGCTCGGCGAGCGTGGGGCTCATCATGTCGGCGGTGAAGAAGTCGACCACGCCGTCGCGGTTGATGTCCGCGAAGTCGACGGACATGCAGGTGTTGCTCGTCTGTCGCAGCGCGGCCCACGACGCCATGCGGAAGTTGCCTTTCCCATCGTTGATCCAGAACTGGTCGGGATCCTCGAAGTCGTTGCAGACGTAGAGGTCCGGCGCGCCGTCGCCGTTCACGTCGTAGAAGCGGGCGGCGAGGGTGAAGTAGTCCGGCTCCTGCGCCAGCGGCTTGCCGTCTTCGTCGAGAAAACGCGCGCCCGAAATAGGCGTGCGCGTGAAGTGTCCGCTGCCGTCGTTGATGAAAAAGAGATCGGGATCGGCCCGCTGCGAGCGCAACACGCCGCCAAGATCCGGCCGATCGATGGCCCGATACTCTTTTTGCCACTGATCGAGCACGACGTACTTGCCATCGACCTTCTTCACGACTTTGTCGAACGCGCGATCCTGAGGCGAGTAGGCGTCGAGCGCGCTCCGTGCCTTGTACGTGCCGACGTAGAGGTCGAGATCGCCGTCGCCGTCGACGTCGGCGAGCGTGAGCGCCGTCGCGGCGTACCCACTGACAAACCCGCTCGTCGGCGTGGCGTCCGTGAAATGGCCCTTCCCGTCGCCCAGCCACAATTTGATCGGCCCGCCGAGTGTGCCGACCACGAGGTCGAGGTTGCCATCGCCATTCACGTCGGCGAATGCCGCACACGACGTGGCGAGCCCTCGAGTATCGATCCCGCTCTTCGCCGTGACGTCGGTGAAGCGCATTCCGCCGTCGTTGTGGTAGAGCGCGGCCGGTCGCTCCATCGAGGCGAGGAAGACGTCCGGGAGGCCATCGCCGTCCACGTCGCCGGTCGCCGCGCCGGCGCCGATCAGCAGGTTGCGATTGGCGAGTGCGTGCTCGTCGTCGATGACGTTGGCGTGCGTGATGCCAGTCTTCGATGATCTCAGCAGCGAGAAGCCGGCGTGTCCGCGGCGCGGGATGGCGAGGGCGTGCCATCGGTAGCCCTGTTCCTGGTGCCACGACGTGTCCACTTTCGGAGCGCAGGCGGCGACGACGACTACGGCTGTGACGACGGCGCGTTGGAGGCGGGTTGGTATCATGTAGGGGCGTTTCGCCGTGACCGCGCGCAAGCCAGGAACCAAACGGCGGGTGGGCGTGCTTCGTGGAGCGGGACCGGCGACGGCCACTAGAGTACCCTCAGGACCGTGGGCCTGCAAACCATACATTGACGTCGCCCTGTACGCGGGACAGTGTTCCTGTGGGGGCAGCGAGGAGAGAACGTGAACGCGAGCAGGACGGCTGTGTGGACCGCGCTGGCCGTTGGCGCGTCACTCATGCAAGCCGCGGCACAGCCGCCGGCTATGGCGCGACAGCGGACGAGCTATGCCCTGTCTGGCACGATCGCCGACCACGACGGGAAGCCGGTCGAAGGCGCCGAGGTGACGGTTATCGAGCATGACTCGTCGACGCGCCGCGTTCGGTCCGATACGGCTGGGCGTTTCGAATTGCGATCGTTGGTGACTCCGACCGTGACGCTCAAGATTCGACGACTCGGCTTTGCCTCGCGGATCGTCGATGTTGCCATCAATGGCGCCGACCGCCACTCGACCGTCGTCATCGAGCTCGAACCAGTAGCCGCCGAGCTGGCTGGCGTCGCAGTCGTGGACGCGGCTGACGAGCCGGACGCCCGGCTGCGCGCGTACTATAGCCGCAAGGCGACCAACAGTTTTGGGCGATACATCGATGGCACGCTGATCGAGACACGCCGGCCACAATACCTGAGCGAGATGTTACGCTCGGTATCAGGCGTCAGCATTTCGCCATCCAGTCGCATCGGCTACAGGGTATTGATTCGCGGCTGTCCGCCGCTGGTATGGTTGGACGGCGTGCGTATTCCCGGAGCGCAGCTCGACGAAATCATTCAGCCAGCAGAAGTGGCCGCGATGGAGGTCTACAATTCATTTGCCGGTATTCCAGCGCAGTACTTCGATCGGAGCGCAACGTGCGGGACGATTCTCGTGTGGACCCGGGCGAGGTGAACCAGCGCAACCAACGGTGCGAGCGATCCGCGGTGTGCATGAATGAAAGGGGCCGAGCGATGCTCGGCCCCTTTCAATTCCAGCTCCGCAATTCGAAACGCTGATCAGACTGCAACTACCGAGTTCCGCACCCCGTCGTAAACGTCGGCGCGGCCGTTGGGTTCTTGTCCCAATACATCCGCGTTGTGAACTCGTCGGCACCGCCCATCTGGCTGAGCGCTGCTGTTACCTGGTCCGCGTTTACGAGGTATTCGTTCGTCGAGTACTGCATGCGACGCGGGACAGTGTTGATGATCGCGGCGGGGCCCGGCTTGAGTGTGTTTGGCTGGCACGTCCGGCGCCAGAGCGTCCACGCCTGGCCACCATCCGTGTACAGAGCGACCCACTCTTGCGTCGTAATCTGATCCTGGCCTGACACGCCACTCTTGAACGCGATGTTCGCGTTGGCAAGGAACGCGCTGATCTTCGCCGCGTCCGTCACGCCCCACTGGTTGAGCGACGCCGTGATCGCCGCGTTGTAGAAGCCCTGTGCCTTGTCGGGAGTAAGCCCGCCCAGGCTGCGCGCGGCGGCCTCTGCTTCGAGGAACGCGACTTCAGCATAGGTCATAACGAACGTTGGCTGCGCATTGCCCGTTCCGCCCGATACGGCCGCGGAGTTCGCCGGCGGCCAGAAGATCTTGCCGGGACGCGACGAGATGTTGAAGTACGGCTGGGCCGTGGCTTGGGTCAGTCCATTCGGCATGCCGGCATACTTCGTCGGATCGGCAACCGTCGGCTGCGCAAAAATCGGAATGCGCGGGTCGCTGCTGGCGAGCATGACGTTCATCAGCGTCTGGGACATCCGATGGTCGTCGCGGGAGATGAAGTTCCCGGACCACGGGTTGTTGTAGACGCCGTCGCCAGGCCACTGGAACACGGCCATGTCGGCGTTGGAGGTGAACACGCCCCCTGGCGCGGCGAGCGCCGCGGCCACCTGCGCTGAAGCGGTCGCCGCGTCGACGTTCGACAGCTGCATGGCGAGTCGCAGTCTCAGCGAATTGGCGAACTTCTGCCACTTCTTGGGGTCGCCGCCGTACAGCGGATCGGCCTTGCCAAGACTGTTGTCCGCCGTCGCCAGCGCCTTCGTCGCGTCGTCCAGCGTCTTGAAGAAATCCGCGTAGATGTCCTTCTGCGGGTCGTACTTTGGCGAGAGGGACGCTCCGACGCTGTCGCCCGCCAGCGCACTGAAGTACGGGACGTCGCCGAAAGTGTTGGTCATGTAGGCGAAGCCGAGCGTGCGGAGAATGTACGCCGGGGCGTACGTCCCGGGATCCTTCGCAGCGAGCCCGCGCTTGATGACCTGGCGCAGATCCTCGAGCTCGCTCACGTACGGATTGTCGAACCAGCCAGGCGTGGTCGCGGCCGCGGCCAAGAGGCGCTTGTACGCGTCCTCGTCCGGATACTGGACCTCGGCGAGATGCTGCGCGACCCATTCCATGCCGCGCAGATCGTAGCCATTGCCGAGCCAGCGCGAGACGGTGTTGCGCTCCGCCGTCGTGAAGATCGAGCTCGCCGGCACCTCTTCCGGGCTGTTCGGATTCCGATTCAGCTCGGTGAGCTTGTCGTTGTTGCACGCCACGGCTCCGCCCAAGGCGAGCGCCGCGGCTGCAACTCCGTATATGCGTTTCATGTTCATGATATCATGATCTCCAAGGGTCGTTACGGCGTGACGCGGACGCTGAAGCCGAAACTCCGCGAGTTCGGGATCGACGCGTATTCCTCGCCCTGCGTGCCGGCCTGATTGCTGTACGACACTTCGGGGTCGACGTTCGGGACCTTCGACCACGTGTACAGATTCCGGCCCGTGAAGGCGATGTTCATCGCGCTCGAGTGCAGCCGCGATGCCCACCGCTGCGGCAGCTCGAAGCCAACACGCAGCTCGCGGAATTTCACCCAGCTGTCGTTGTACACGTAGCCTTCGTTCACCGGATAGATGTTCTGGAAATACTCTTCCGCGGTGACCGTATCGGTGTTCTGCTGGCCGGTGTTCACGTCGATGCCATGCACCAGGACGCCCGGCTTGTTCCAGTCGACTTCACGTCCCCTGAGGGAGCTCTTGAGAACACCAGCGTAATCGCCCCAGTAGTTCGTGATACTCCACAAATTGCCGCCCTTGTGGACGTCGACGAGTCCGCTCACCGTCCAGTTCTTGTACGTGAACTGGTTGCCCCATCCGCCTACCCAGTCGGGCGTGATGTTGCCGAGGACTTTCTTCCCGCCCGGGAACGTGAGCCCACCATCCGTCAGGATCTCGCCCGTCGCGCTGTCGCGCGCGAATCCATATCCCCACAGCGAGCCGTACGGTTCACCTTCACGCGCCTGAATGTCGACGTTCCACGCGCTGCCGAGGCGAATCGACTTGATGCCCGGATAGAGCGTGACGACGCGACTGGCGTTCTTGGAGAAGTTGAAAGTTGACGTCCACTGGAAGCCGTTGCGCATCTGCAGCGGCACCGCCGTCAAGAGCGCCTCGAATCCTTCGTTCTTGATGCGTCCGGCATTGATCGTGGTGGCCGAGAACCCGTTGGCATTCGAGATCGACACCGGGAAGATCTGATTGCGCGTGTTCTTCTCGTAATAGCTGGCGTCGAAATCCAGGCGGCCGTTGTAGAGGCCGAGCTCGATTCCGGCTTCCGACGACTTCGTGAGCTCCGGCTTGAGGGCGGCATCGGCGATCACGTCGTTCAGCGAGAACTGCGGCTGCCCGCGGAATTGCGAGGCGATGCCGGCGAACGTCGTGCGCAGCTGGTACGGCACCGCGTCGTTGCCCACCTGGGCAATCGAGCCGCGCAGCTTCATGTACGTGATCGGGCCGACCTTGACGGACGGCACCGCGTCCGACAACACCACGGACGTGTTGATCGATGGATAGAAGTAGGAGTTGTTGCCCTTGGGCAGCGTCGAGGACCAGTCGTTACGCGCGGTGCCCTCGACGGTCCACCAGCCATTCCATGTATAAGACGCCGAGCCGTAGACGCTGTTGACCTGGCGACGCAAGAGGTTCTGGAAGTTGGTTGGCGCAATCGCGGCGTTGGAAACGTTGTAAATCCCTGGCGCCGAAATGCCTGCTGTCTGCACCTGAGTGTAGTTGTAGAGCTCCTTTCGCAGATTCCCGCCGAACGTTCCCGAAAGCGCGAGCTTCGACAAGGTCTTGTTGGCCGTGAACAGCCCTTCGGTGTTCGTCTCGTTGTTGTACTCGTTCGCGAGTCG
Organism: Gemmatimonadaceae bacterium; assembly: GCA_035469245.1. GTDB lineage: Bacteria > Gemmatimonadota > Gemmatimonadetes > Gemmatimonadales > Gemmatimonadaceae > JAQBQB01. The sequence goes on along the minus strand of DATISA010000082.1, from coordinate 6,369 downwards.
GAAGCCACCGTTGTACGCCGGGTCAACCGGGGCGCCCGTAATGTTGGCCGGACTCCACGCCTGATCGACGTTGAACCGGTACCAGTCCGAGCCGACGCGACCGGTGAAGTTCAGCCAGTCGGTGACCTTGTAGGTTGCCGAGGCGTTCCCGATGAGCCGGTCACGCGTGTCGTTCTGGGGATTCCCTTCCTGGAGGAAGAACGGGTTGTTGTGATAGTTGTAGTTCCAGTTGAATTCGCGGCCCTCGGGGCCGTTGTTCAACGTGGCCGAGTTGCGCCAGTTGGCCTTGAGCGCATTCATGTCGACCTGGCGGCCGAACCACACGAAGCCCTCCAGGATGCTGTTGCCGTAGCCCTGGCCGGGACGATTCCGGCCGCCATTGCGGATGTACTGGACGGTTGCGTTCGTGGTGAGACGGTTCGTCACCTCGAGCGTGCCGCTCAACATCGCGTTCGATTTCGTCAGGTACGTGCCCGGGATGAAACTCTGCACGTTGTCAGTGCCGGCGGAGAGGCGCGCGTTGGCGCGGTCCGTTCCACCGCTCACGGCGACCGTCGCCGACGCGGTGTGTCCGGTCTGGAAAAAGTCCTTGACGTTGTTCGGGTGCGCGATCCACGGCCCGCCATCGACTGCCGTGAACTGACGGCATGGGGCCGAGGTGTCGTATGTCTGTGTTCCCTTGACGAACGTGCAGCCGGTGGTGCGGCCGTCGAGCATCGGGCCCCAACTCTGGTCGGCGCCGTCGTTCACGCCGCTGCCCGCGCCGTCGATGTACTCGAACTGCCCCCCAGCGCCCTGGCCGTACTGGTTCTGGTACGTCGGCAGTCGCGACGGTGAATCGAACGTGTAGAACGAGTTGAAGTCCGTGCGCATCGCACCGGCGGTGTTGTGGCCGGACTTGGTGGTGATGAGCACGACGCCATTGGCCGCACGCGAACCGTAGAGCGCCGCGGCGTTCGGGCCTTTCAGCACCGTCAGCGAAGCGATGTCGTCCGGGTTCAGGTCGTTGATCGCACTGCCGAAGTCCCAGCCGCTATTGGCGCTGGCACCGAGCCGGCCAGACGCGTTGTCGTTGTGGGAAATCGGGACACCGTCAACGACGAACAGTGGCGAGTTGTCTCCGGTGATCGAATTGGCGCCACGGATCGTGATGTAGCTCGACCCGCCGGGGTTGCCGCTCCCCGTGATCTGGACGCCGGAGACCTTTCCTTGCAGCTGGTCGACCACGTTCTGCGCCTTGCTCTGCGTCAAGGCTTCATTGTTCACCTGCTGAACGGCCGTCCCGAGCTGCGCCTTCTCACGCTGGAGTCCAAGCGCCGTGACGACGATGCCGGTCAGCTCCGTCGGCGCCGCAACCAAGGTGAAATCGTTGGTGATGGTGCCGGCCGTGAGCGTGATGACTACAGATTTCGGCAGAAATCCGATTCGCCGTGCGGTGAGCGAGACCGGGGCGGTCGCTCGGCCGGGCGGAACGGTAAAGGAGTAGCGACCGGTGGCATCCGTGTAGGTGCCGAGCGCCAGGGTCGGAATACTCACTGCGACACCGGCGAGCGGCTGCTGCGCGTCGCTCGTCACGTGCCCGGTGACGGTGGTCTGCGCGCGGGCTGCCAGGGGGAAGGCCCCCAAGAGCACCCACGCGACCGCGAGTCCGCGGCGGAGTTCTCTCGTCATGACGTGTGTCTACCTCGGGTAGATGATGACGAAGCCGGTCTCAGGTGCCCGGTGCGCCGACGCATCGGAGTCTTCACGGGAGTCCGGCGGTATGGCTCGCACGAAACTGGTGCGAACGAACGGACCTGTCTGCGGATTTGTACTGGGAGCAATCCTGGCGTACTGGGCAGTTCATATGAAACGGCCTGGCCAAGGTGCGACCGGGACCATATCCGCAACCCAGTTAACTCCGGCTATCTAACCGGGGGTCACAAGCGTCGTCAACGAGCACTCAGAAAAAGATCAGAGTCGCCAAGCCCTTGACGGCGTGCGATTTGGCGATTATCGGCTCGTCGCCTCGAGGCGTTCCGCCACCGACTTCGCTTTGGCGCTGTCTTTGAGCGCGAGTGCGAGCGACATCTGCAGTTTCAGTCCGGTCGCACGATAGCGGGGCCATCCCCGCATGAAGGAACGGCGCTGCAGCGCCGCCAATGCCAACGATGGCTCTCCCAACACGTTATACTGCCGCGCCACCAGGAGATTCGCGTAGCGCATCGCGTCGCCAACGGTCGGACCGCTCAGCATCATCGCGTCGAGATGCGCGAGTTTGGCGCGGGCACTCGACTCACCCGCGGCAACCGCGAGCGATACATCGATGAGCTCCGCGCACGCCCGCGGATTCGCGCCCACGGGAACGGGAAACGCAGGCACACCGCCGCGGCGCAGCGCGCTGACCGCCGTCCGAGCGCCGGCAGCGTCTCCAGCGGCCTGCCGCCACTGCCCGAGCACGCACAGGTCGGCCATGCGAACGGCGCTGTCGGCGACCGCCGGGGAGAGCGGCGCGGCCGCAAAACGCTCGAGGGTGGCCGCGGCGGTGGCCGCCGTCGCTCGATCCGCGCCCGCGTAGAGCGCGTCGAGTACGCGAAGCCGGAGCTCGGGGTGGAATCCAGGCTCGTAGCCACCCAGCTCCTGGGTAATCCTCAACGCCTCGGCGAGCTCGCCGCGATTGAGCGCGCGGCTGTGCCGCGCCAGTGCGACGTCGATCCGCTCGGCAGACGTCACCGCGCGCCGCCGCAAGATCTCGAGCGCGCGATCGCCGTCCTCGATCGAGACGCCGTCGAACTGGCCGGTCATCGCGATGTTCCGCAGCGCGCTGCTCGGGGCGTCCTCAAATGCCGAGCGAACACGCTCCAGCGCACGATCGTCGCGCAAGGCGCGCGCGACGCGCCACCGGACGAACACGTCCATGGCACCCGCGCCACTGTCCACGCCGGTAGCGGGAGGCATCTGGGTAACAACGCGGCGAAGCTCCGCGGTGTCGCCCTGTCGCGCCAGCAGCAGCGTGAGCATGCGCCACGCCGGCTGGCACGTCGGATCGAGCTGCAGCGCCTTGCGGAAGGCGCTCGCCGCGCGCGACGGCCCATCCGGCATGCCGAGCAACTCGGCGTCGTAGTAGAAGCTCTCGCCGAGACGGTACCAGGCTTCCGCCCGGTCCGGCGCCGCGCGCACGACCTGCTCCCAGGCGGCAAGTGCTTCCGACCCCGACGACGGTTCGGGATAGCGCGGCCCCGCGAAGGCACGCAGGTACGCCCGGTCCGCCGGAGACAGCTGGTCCTGGTGCGCCCACGCAGTGGCGAGCCCGCGATCGTGCTGCTCCGCCGCGTTCGCGCGATCAGCGGACATCGCGAGCCACAGACCGGCAAGCGCGAACTCGGGATCCTGGTTGAGCGATTGGCCAAAGGCGCGCATGGCGGCGTGATAGTCGCCGCGCCGGTACGCCGTGCGACCCATCCGATAGCCGCGGAGCGCCAGCGGCGCAACGGTTTGCGGCTCGAGCGGCGGCCCCCCTCCCCTTGCAGAGCGATCGGTTACCTCGGGAAGCACCAAGCCAGTGACGATTCGATCGGCGAGTGCGATCAGACTGTCGGCAGGTCCGCTGACCTGGACCGAGGATCTGATCTTTCCTTCGATCACGTCCACCAGCGTCGCCTGTACTGAGACTCCACCGGGCAGCGATCGGATCGAGCCCACGACGACCTCGTCGGCGCCGAGCGCGTTGCCGAAGCGCAGCGTCGCGGGGAGCGACTTCGCGCTGTCCGCGACGAAACCGAACGCCTGTATCGACCGAAGCACCATTGCCGGATCGGCGGCGCGCTTGACGTCGGCGTCAGCCATCCGGGTCGCCAGGAGATCCGTCAGTCCGTCGCGCAAATAGCTCGCGCCCGCGTCGACAGACTCGAGACTGAACGGCGCGACAGCCACCGTGTGCGGCCGCGTGGACGCGTGCTCGTTCACCAGACGCGATGCGGCGACGCGCGACAGTGCCACAATCGCGACCATCGCGACCGCGGCGCCCGACCAGATCCATCGGCTTCGGATTGTGATCGCCGGCGGGGCGGAGACCCGGGTTCCGGACCTTGGGGCTCCGGCGGTCAGGTCGGCAGGCTGCGCCCCGATCGGAGTGGCTCGGACCGGCGTCGCTTGTTGCGTCTGCGGTACGGCGGGATAGCCGCCGGACGCGACCGTGCGACGAAGGTCGGCCGCGAGATCGGCCACCGCGCGATCCGGCGGTAAGTCGAGCGCCGATCGCATTCGCGACTCGTGAAGCCGTGCGCGCTGCAGCGCGGCGGTGTGGTCGCCCGCCGCGATGAGGCAGGTCATCAACTTGGCGACCGACGGCCCGTTCAGCGGGTCGTGGTCGACTAGGCGGCTGCGCCACCTGATCTCCGCCGCGCGGCCTCCCGAGGCTGCCGCACTCGTCGCGAGGGCGTCGAGCGCCGACGCATACTGTCGCGAGAAACGATCGCGCTCGGCGGCGACCCAGAATTCGAAATCAGGATCACCGTTGAGGTAGAAGCCGTCGAGGAACGCGCCACGATACACGCCGACCGCTTCCGCCAGGCGCTGTTCCACGATCGCGCGCTGAAAATCCGCCACGTCGGAGCTCAGAACGCCCGGATTCAGTCGAACGTCAGCGCCACTCAGAAACAGCTTTTCGACGCCGAGCGCCTTTCGAATGTGGTAGAGCGATTGTGTGAGCGCGTGGCGCGACTTATCAGGCTCGCCGTCGGACCAGAGAAGCGACAGGAGCTTGTCACGCGAGATGCCGCGATCGCCCACCGTCGCCAGAATGCTCAGGATCGCGAGCAGCCGCCGCTGTCCGGCTGCGCCGGACAGGATCTCACCGTCTCGCGAGAGATAGACGCTTCCAAAGGTGTGCAGCCGCAACGTCATGAGCAGGGGATGGGGCCGTCTGACGGTGATCTGATGGCGCGGACCCTATTAATGCGTGTGAACCGGCCCGGAACGCAACAACCTGTCAAATTTTGGTGACGGGGCTGTCGTCATGATACCGTCGAAAGCGTCCGACGGTCCCGCGGGGCGAAACCGGCACGCATGCCGTCGGCCCACCAACGAAATGTATCGTATGTGAAGCAAGCGTGCCGGCCCGCTGCCGGGCCGGCACGGACGCTCAGCGTCCCAGGACGGCTCTTGCCTTTGCTTCGAGCGCATCGAGCTCCGATCGCAACGTCTGATATCGTTCGACAGCATCCCGGCCGATCCGCTGGTCAACGCGCGTCGTCATGCCCGCCAGATAGGTGATCTGAGTCTGGAGCCCTGGGCGCCCATAGCGCACACCCTCGTCGGCGCCAAAGAGCGTCGTGGCGAGGGCCTCGACTTTTGCCTGCTCGTCGGCGCTCCCGCCACTCTTGACGCGAGTGCGCGCCTGACGCACTCGGCTTGCCAACTGGCCCACCTCATCCACCATCGCGTGCAGGCGGACATTGTGGTCGTACTGCTCGCGAAGATCGGCCGTCGTGACGTTGTCGGCCGCGAGGCGAGGATCCAGCGTCAGGGTGAGCGGCTTGGTGTCCTTCCAGTCGCCAACCGCGAGCCGAACGCGATAGCTGCCGGGCGGCAGCATGAGGCCATTCGCATCGTTGAAATCCCAGCTCAGCCGGTTCATGCCAACCGCCGTCGTCAGCCGTACCGGCGGCGCGGCGCGCCGGAATGCCGGTCCGCCCTCTTCGTCGTCGGGCGCAGCGGCCGGACGCGCGTCGCTCGTTGCCGCCGGTGCCTGACTCGAGTAACTCCGCACCACGGCTCCCGTCGCGTTCAGCACATCGAGCATGACCGGGCCGCTTGGCGCCTTGCCGAGGTAGTAGTTGATCGTCGCGCCGTACGTGGGAAACTGCGCCTGGCCTGATGCCGCAGCTGCGCCGCCGCGTCCCCCTCCACCGCCGCCAAAACCACCGCGGCCGCCGCCGAGTCGAGCGCGGACTGCTTCCCGCGGCGTGAACAGCACGGCCGCCGACGCCGCGGTCTGCTGCGCGATCTGCCGGAGCGGTGTCACGTCGTCCATGATCCACAACGAGCGGCCTTGCGTCGCGATCACGAGATCGTCGTGGTGGACCTTGATGTCGGTCACCGGCATGTTGGGCAGATCGAGCTGGAACGCCTGCCAGTGCGCGCCGTTATCGAATGACACGAACATGCCGAACTCGGTGCCGGCGTAGAGCAGTCCTTCACGGACCGGATCCTCGCGCACGACGCGCGTCGGCCAATCGGCGGGGATGCCGTTCGCGCCGTCGGTGAGCCTGGTCCAGGTCGCGCCGTAGTTATCGGTTCTATAAATATACGGTTTGAAATCGCCCAGCAGATACCGGTACACGGCGTAGTACGCCGAGCCTTTGCGATGCGGCGACGTCTCGATGTACT
>DATISA010000081.1:0-3088 GCA_035469245.1 Gemmatimonadaceae bacterium | reverse complement strand
CGAATCGGCGCTTGTGCCGCGCGACGCGCGGCGTTCACAAAGGCCCGAAAAACCCCATAAAGTCGGGTGGAACTGCAAACGGTTCGCACTCCGATCCAGGCCTCACCTGCCCTCGCGCGCGGACGACGGTTAGTACTACTGTGTCATAAAGCGTGGCCGCTCCGATCCGCACCATGGACAGGACGGGAGGGCGACGATCAGAGAGCGGGCGCGGTAGCAGCGCATGGTCGTAATCGACGTGGGGGTATGTCGTTCAGGACGCACGGGCCGCTCCGCGGGGTCGGAAGCCTTTGGGTACGCGAGCGGGATGGAGGAAGGCAAGAGGTGCTGGGGGGGGAAAGCCGAGCGCGCTCGGCCGCCAGGAAGGCGTACGCCGCGATGCAGAGCACACCATGATGGTGGAAGCCCTCCCACCCGCGCCCTTCGTAGTGATCAAGTCCCAACTCGTCTTTCAGCTCCTGGTAGTCGCGCTCGATCCGCCAGCGGATCTTGATCAGCCGCACGAGATCGTCGAGCGGTACGGTCTCGGGAACGTTGGAGAACCAGTACTTCGTCGGTTCACGCTCTCCGGTCGGCCACTCCACCACGAGCCACTCGGGGTCCCGCGGCACGGCGCGCCAGTAATCACGGTGCGCGGGGCGCACGCGCAGTCGAGCGAACCGCGAACTCATCGTGCCCTTCGTTCCTTCGCGCCAGCGCACGACGGACCACGCCGCCTCCGGCTGCTGGGTCGCCAGATCGAGCACCGACACCGGGCGCTGCGTCGCGCTGCGCCGCAACAGTTTGGGTGGGCGTCCCTGACCGCTCCACTTCGACGCCGGCAGCGGCTGCCGCCCCGGAGGCCACACGCTCACCTCCGCACTGATGCCCACTGCGTAGGAGAGTCGGCGTGCCGCCAGCCCTTCGCGGAACTCCGTAACCACCCCATATCCGGCATCGGCCACCACCGGCGCCCGCGGCAGATCATCGGCGAGCAACGCGTCGATCTGCGCCAGTGCGATTTCCCACTTCTTCTGGAACTTCACCTCCTTCGGCACCGCGGCGGCCCGGCAGCGGCGGCGATCCTTCGCCCACGGCTCGGGCAGATAGAGCTGGTAGCTCGCCGGCACGCTCATCACCGCGTTCGCCAAGGAGACCGTCACGGCCACCTGGCAATTGTCCTGCTTGCCCAGTTGCCCGCAGTACTGCCGCGCGACCCCGACGGAATGCCGTCCCTTCTTGGGCATCCCCGTGTCATCCACCACCCACGCCCCCACCGGTGCGTGGCGCTCCAATTGCGCCAAGGCATAGTCGCGGGCGACTCGCAGGACGGCCTGCGCATCCCAGGCGGCCTTGGCCACGAAGTGATGCATCGACTGATGCCGTGCGCCCACCCGCCGCGGGTCGATCTTCGCCGCCATCGGCTCCACACTCTTGCGCGCGCCCGGCAGCAACAGCCCCGACAGATACGCCTTCAACGGCTCGCGCCGATCGGCATGCCCCACGGCCTCGTAGAGCCGCGCCAGGTATTCCTCGAACCGCTCCGCCTCCGCTCCACCGCTGGCCATGGCCGACACTCTGCCATGGCGACCAGCTGCGGCGCAAGTTTATGACACAGTAGTACTAGCAGTCCGTTGAAGAAGCCCGAAGACCGAGAGTCATGCTGCCGCCATTACGGTGGCACCGAAAGTTGATGGCTCCGGGCGCGGAGAGTCGTACGTCGAATGTCGATAACGCAGGCGGCGAGTGACGGCGAAATGGACAGTCAGCAGTCGCAACAGCGTCGCGTGGAGAGCTTGCGCCGCGGTCTGCATCACGCGCGGCGTGCCGATCCCGAACAGCGCGCGCATGAGCACCGAGAGGTTCCGCGCCGCCACTCGCGCCACGTACCACTTCGCCACGTTCTCTCGCCCGCGCAGCCAGACCCGGCGCGTGCCGCCGGTCTCGCACAGGTGGGCGAAGCTGCGCTCGGCGAACTCGCTCCGCTTGCGACTCAGCCGGCGCCCGCGCTCGCCCCGCACCCGCCTCCGGTTGCGGTACACCGCTTGCCGGTGCGCCCGCGGCTTGTCCGTCCAGACACGTGGGTGCGCCAGCTTCGGCTCGGGGATGTACGTGCGCATCCCCAATTGGCTTTCGACCAGGTCGATCGTCTCAGCCTTGTGATAGCCCTTGTCGCCGAGCAGCTCCTCGCCCGTCCGCTCGTTGCCCACCGCTTCGAGATTCTCGCGCGCCGCGGTGGTCGTCACCAGCACCGTGTCGGTGTCCGGATCGTTGGCGTGATGGATCTCCGCCGCCACGATCAGGTCGCTCTCCACGTCCACCGCATGCTCCGCCTTGTAGGCGAAGTGCGTCGTGCCGTCCTTCATGCGGGCAATGCGGCTGTCCGGATCGGTCGGCGACTCCCACTCCGCGTTAGAGACCTTCTTGCCCTTACGCTTGCGGTCCAGGCGCCGCAGATCGTCGTCAGTGGGATCAGCGATGCCCGCTTCCTTGGCCAGCTGCTGCAGGTACTGCCGCCAGGTCTTCTGCGACACCCGATGCACCATCGAGCGCATCGCCGCGTTGGCTTCCAGCATGGTGGAGTCCACCGCCAGCGTCTTGCCTTTGAGCAGCCCCTTCTCCCGCGCCATGTCGAGGACCAACTGAAACCCCTGCACGAACACCTCGACCGGCAAGCGGCGCCGGATGTAGGTCATGCTCGAATGATCGGGGGTGTCCTTGCCGATCGGGATGCCGAGAAACTCGCGCAGCGAGAGGCTATCGGCGCAGCGCCAGGCGATCGCCCGCTGCGATCCGAGGCCTTCGAAGAAGCCAATGAACAGCATCCGGAAGTAGACGCCCGGCGGAATGCCCGGCCGCCCCACCTCGTCGGCGTAGTGCGGCTCGCACAGTGCCTCGACCCGCCGATCGAATGCCGCCTCCGCCAGCAACGCATTCAGCTTCGTGTAGAACACATGCCCCGGCGAGCGCGGCAGGTCCGCGGCTGCCACCCACATGTCCCCCTGCACCGGTTCGCGTCGTCCCAATGCCATCCACCCCTCCACCGCTCACCGCGACGCGACGCTCATATCATAGATCGCTGCGGGGTGCGTGCTTTTTCAACGGGCTG
>DATISA010000080.1:0-3631 GCA_035469245.1 Gemmatimonadaceae bacterium | reverse complement strand
ACTGCGTACTCGGCGATCGAATCGGCGATCCATCGTGTTGGTGTATTCAACAAGTCTCAGGGAGCAGGCGCGTGACGGCGATCGCAGAACCCCTCGTCCAACTGCAGCGTCCGACGATCGCCACCGATCGCAGCCGGCGGGTGTCGACGCGCACCGTCACCCTCACGATCGATGGACGAAGTGTTTCGGTGGCGGAGGGGACGACGATTCTCTCCGCGTGCCGCGAGATCGGAATCGAAATCCCGACCCTCTGCTTCCTGCAGACGCTGCACCCGGTGAACGCCTGCCGCATCTGCGTCGTGGAAGTCGAGGGCGCGCGCGTCCTCGCGCCGTCGTGCTCGCGCGCGGCGGAAGAAGGAATGGTCGTCCACACCGACTCGCCGCGCGTGAAACACAGCCGCAAGCTCGTGCTCGAGCTCCTCGCCTCGTCGGTCGATCTGTCGACGACGCCCGAAGTTGCGCGATGGATCGACGAGTACGACGCCCGGCCCGATCGCTTTGGTCCACCAGCGCCACCCGCGCCGGCCGGCACACGCGACGCGTCGATTCCCGGGCACCACGCGCCGCCGAGCCCTGCGTTCGCCGCCACCGTCGCCGAACCGGCCAAGATCGACAACGATCTCTACGTCCGCGACTACGCCAAGTGCATTCTGTGCTACAAGTGCGTGGAAGCGTGCGGACCCGATCATCAGAACACGTTCGCCATCGCGGTAGCCGGCCGCGGGTTCGACGCGCACATCTCGACCGAGTTTGCCGTGCCGCTGCCCGAGTCGGCCTGCGTGTATTGCGGCAACTGCATCGCGGTGTGCCCAACGGGCGCGCTGATGGCCAGGACGGAGTTCGATCGCCGCGCTGGCGGGAGCTGGGACCAGTCCCGCATGACGACGACCGATACCATCTGCCCGTACTGCGGCGTTGGCTGCACGCTCACGCTGCACGTACAGGATGGAGAGATTCTCAAGGCGACTTCGCCGCTCGAGAACTCGATCACCGAGGGGAATCTTTGCATCAAGGGTCGCTTTGGCTGGCGCTTCGTGCAAAATCGTGACGGCGCCACCGGCAACGGCGATCGGGGCAATGGCCGTCGCTGAGCATCCGCTCACCGGGCTGGGCTACGCGCGCGTCTCGAGCGATCGGCCGCTGGTGCGGATCACCGGCGCGCGAGCGGTGCATGGCTCGGCGTCTGTCGCAGAGGAGATTCCGATCGCGCTCGTCTACAACGGCCGTCCGTACGTCGTCGTGATGGGTACGCCGGCCGATCTCGAGGATCTCGCCATCGGGTTCTCGCTGACCGAGGCGATTGTCGAACATAGGGCTGCGGTCGAGCGCGTCGAGGTCGTGCGCGCCAGCCACGGAATCGAGCTGCAGATCCAGATCCCGGCTGAAGACGCGGGGAAGCTCGAGGCGCGTGCGCGCGGCATGGCGGCGCGCACCGGCTGTGGGCTGTGCGGCATCGAGCGCATCGGCGATGTGCTTCGTCTCCCGACCGGCGTCGCGCGCTCACTTACCATCGCGCGCGACGCGCTCTGGCGCTCGAGTGCCGAGCTGTCGCGCGCGCAAACGATCAACAACGATACGAGCACCGTACACGCCGCCGGATGGTCGACCTCCGACGGCGTGTTGCGTGTCGCCCGCGAAGACGTGGGCCGCCACAACGCGCTCGATAAAGTGCTCGGGGCGCTGGCCCGGGCAGGCACGACAGCCTCCGATGGTTTTGTCGTCGTCACGAGCCGCGCGTCGTACGAGATGGTACAGAAAACAGCAATGTGCGGTGTCGAATTGCTGGCGGCGATATCGCGCCCTACCGGGCTCGCGATTCGCTTCGCCGAATCCGCAGGCGTCACGCTGGTCGGCTTGCTCCGTGGCGACACCGCGAACGTGTACACCCATCCTGAACGAATTCACCCGCTCTCCGTCGAGGCTTGAGTCGTGAGCACTACCGTCGTTCCGTCAGATATCGAGATCGCGCAACGCGTGAAAATGCGTCCGATCGAAGACGTTGCTGCCGAGCTGGGACTCGAGCGCGACGAGCTCGATCTATATGGGAAGTACAAGGCGAAGATTCCGCTCGACGTGTCGACGCGGCCCATTCGCGGCCGGCTCGTCGTGGTCACGGCGACCAACCCGACGCCAGCTGGCGAAGGAAAGAGCACCGTCTCGGTGGGACTGGCGCAGGCGTTGCGCCGGATGGGCAAGAAGGTGGCGCTCTGCATTCGCGAGCCAAGCCTCGGCCCCGTGTTCGGCGTGAAGGGCGGCGCGGCGGGTGGCGGCTACGCGCAGGTGGTGCCGATGGAGGACATCAACCTCCACTTTACCGGCGACTTCCACGCGATCTCCACGGCGCACGCGCTGCTCTCGGCGATGCTCGACAATCATCTCCATCAGGGCAACGCGCTCGGCATCGACCCGCGGCGCATCACCTGGCCGCGCACGATCGACATGAACGATCGCGCGCTGCGAAAAGTCGTGATCGGCCTGGGCGGTGCCGGCGACGGAGTTCCGCGCGAGGAACGCTTCGTCATCATCCCGGCGAGCGAGATCATGGCGATCGTCGCGCTGGCGACCAGCCCGCAGGATCTCGAGGAGCGGCTGGCGCGGATCATCGTCGGCTCGACCTACGGCGCCGCGAAGCGACCCGTCACGGCAGGCGAGCTGCGCGCCACCGGCGCGATGGCGCTCCTGCTCAAGGATGCGATCCGGCCCAACCTGGTTCAGACGCTCGAGGGCGGACCGGCCTTCGTCCACGCGGGCCCGTTCGGCAACATCGCGCACGGCTGCAACAGCATTCTGGCCACTCGTTCGGCGCTCGCGCTCGCCGATCTGGTCATTACCGAGGCGGGATTCGGCTCGGATCTGGGCGCCGAAAAGTTCTTCGATATCAAATGTCGAATGGGCGGCCTTCAGCCCGAAGCGGCGGTGATCGTTGCGACCGTGCGCTCGCTCAAGATGCACGGCGGCGGCGACAAGAAGAATCTCGGCGTGGAGGATTTGCGCGCGCTCGAGCGCGGGCTTCCGAACCTCGAGAAGCACATCGAGAACGTGAAGCACTTCGGCGTACCGAGCGTCGTGTCGGTGAACCGCAGGAGCTCGGACAGCGAGGCCGAGCTGCGCATGATCGGCGAGTTCGCCTCGGGACTGGGTGTGCCGGTGGCACTCACGGAAGTGTGGGAGAAAGGCGGCGCCGGCGGCGAAGCGTTGGCCAGCGACCTGCTCGACCTCCTCGACAAGAAAGGCGCCGAGTTCAGGCCGCTCTACCCAACCAATCTGCCGATCAAGGAAAAGATCGACATGATCGTGCGGCAGATTTACGGCGGCGACGGCGCGGACTATTCCCCGTCGGCGGCACGCGCCGTCGAGTACCTGGAGTCGATCGGGCTCGGGCACACGCCGGTGTGCATGGCAAAGACCCAATACTCGCTCACGGACGACGCCACCAAGCTCGGCCGACCGCGCGGCTTCCGGATCACGGTGAACGAGGTTCGGCCCGCTGCCGGCGCCGGCTTCATCGTCGCGCAATGCGGCGACATCATGACGATGCCCGGGTTGCCCAAGGAGCCGGCGGCGGAACGGATGGCTCGGCTGCCGAGTGGAGAGATCGTGGGGTTGTTCTAGAGGGCTCGAGGGCTGGAGG
>DATISA010000079.1:0-52678 GCA_035469245.1 Gemmatimonadaceae bacterium | reverse complement strand
GGACACCAACGGAGTGACGGACTCAAACGGATCGAGTGCGGTTCGGTCACCGCGCCGCCGCCGCCGCCCGTGACCCGCCTAGCCCAACGTCCTCCCCACACACCAAATTCCGTTCTCCCAGCACCAGCCATCCAACCGAGGTTGCCTCGATGCCCCGCCTCCCGCGCGTCGCGATCGCCTGCCTGACCATCGCCACGCTCGACCTCACCGCGCCGCTTGCGCTCAAGGCGCAGGCCGCGCCCCCCAACGCCGGCGCCGCCCAAGCCGCCAACACGCTCCCCCTCAAGACCGCGCGCACCCACACCTTCACCACGACCAAGGGCACCTGGATCTCCCTCGACCTGTCGCCCGATGGCAAGACCATCGTCTTCGACATGCTCGGGAAGCTCTACACGATGCCGATCACCGGTGGCAAAGCCACCGCCATCACGAGTGGCCTCGAGTTCGACGCGCAGCCGCGCTTCGCGCCCGACGGCAAGCGGATCGTCTTCGTGTCCGACCGGAGCGGCGGCGACAACCTCTGGATCATGTCCCTCGACCTCAAGGACACGGTCCAACTCACCAAGGGGAACGACAACCTCTACGTCTCGCCCGTCTTCACGCCCGACGGCAAGTACGTCGTGGCGTCCAAGACGCTCGGGCCCCTCGGCGGCTCGGCCAAGCTGTGGATGTACAACGTCGATGGCGGCACGGGCGTCGCGCTCCTCAACGGCGCGCCGCCAACGCTCAAGACGCTCGGCGCCGCCTTCGGCAAGGAGCCACGGTACATATGGTATGCCGCTCGCACGGGCGACTGGCAGTACAACGCGATCGGGCCGCAGTACCAGCTCTACGTGTACGACCGCGAGAACGGCAAGACGTCGCAGATGTCGACGCGGCAGGGGTCGGCGTTCCGCCCGGCGCTCTCGCCCGACGGCAAGTACCTCGTGTACGGCACCCGCCTCGAGACCAAGACGGGCCTCCGCATTAGAAATCTCGAAACGCAGCAGGAAGACTGGCTCGCCTACCCGGTGCAGCGCGACGAGACGGAGTCGCGCGCGCCCCTCGACGCGTACCCCGGCTATGCGTTCACGCCCGATTCCAAAGCGGTGATCGTGTCGTACGGCGGCGAGATCTGGCGCGTGCCGGTCGACAAGAGTGCGGCGAGCAAGATCCCGTTCGAGGCGCAGGTCAAGCTCGAGCTCGGGCCCGAAGTGAAATTCGCCTACCGCGTGGATACGGCGGCCACGTTCACGGCGCATCAGGTGCGCGACATCGCCCCGTCGCCCGATGGCACCAAGCTCGCCTTCAGCGCGCTCGATCGCATCTACGTCATGGATTGGCCGAACGGCAAACCGGCGCGCGTGTCGACGAACGACGTCGGCGAATATGGGCCGGTGTGGGCGCCCGACTCCAAATCGCTCGCCTGGGTCACATGGAACGACCAGAGCGGCGGGCAGATCATGCGCGCCACATGGACCGCCGCGCGCGGCGCGCCCGCCATTACGCAGCTCACGCGCAACGCCGGCCTCTACTCCGATCTCGCCTGGTCGCCCAAGGGTGATCGGATCGTCGCCACACGCGCGGCCGCGCGCGAGATGCAGGAAGCCGGCGCCGCGTTCTTCGGCCCGGCGGCGGCCGATTTCGTCTGGGTGCCGGCAACGGGCGGCCCCGCGACGCTCATCATGCCCGCCGCGGGACTCGGCAACGCACACTTCACGACCAATCCCGATCGCATCTACGCCTACGGCCGGCGCGACGGCCTCGTGTCGTTCCGCTGGGACGGTACGGACATGAAGTCGCACCTCAAGGTCACCGGGCCGATGCCGCCGCAGCCCGGCGTCGCCGGCGCGCCGACGACCCTCGACGCGGGTCTCATGAACGAGGGCGCGCGTCGCTCGTACGGCGGCCGTGGGGCACGCATGGTCCTTGGCGACGATGATCCGGCCGAGCCGCAGCAGCCGCCCCAGCCGCCCGCCGCGGCGCTGGTCATGATGGCGCCCACCGGCGATCAGGCGCTGGCGATGGTCGACATGGATCTGTACTCCGTCACGGTTCCGGAGGTCGGATCCACGCCGGCGACGGTCTCCGTCGCCAATCCCGCCACGGCGTCGATGCCGGTCCGAAAGCTCAACGACGTCGGCGGCGAGTTCCCGGCCTGGACGTCGAGCGGCCGCAAGATCATGTGGGCGCTTGCCAACGCCGTCTGGACCTACGACCTCGACCGCGCCAAGGTCGTTGATGATTCTCTGAAAATCGACGCCCGCACGAAGGCCGCCGCCCGGCGCGACAGTGCGGGAGGTGCCGCCGCGGCGCGTCCTCCAGCCGACTCGGCCAAGGCTGATTCGAGCAAGAAGGACAAGCCAGGCTACAAGCCGGTCGAGATGCGTATCACGGTGACCGCCGCGCGCGACACGCCGCGCGGTACCGTCGTGCTGCGTGGCGGGCGCGCGCTCACCATGAAGGGCCACGAGATCATCGACAACGCCGACGTTCTCGTGCGCGACAACCGCATCGTCGCCGTCGGCGCGCGCGGCAGCGTGCAGGTGCCCGCCGACGCGCGAGTGATCGACGTCTCGGGCAAGACGGTGATGCCGGGCTTCGTCGACACGCACTACCACCCGCAATGGCTCACGCCCAACATCCACACGAACCAGGTGTGGCAGTACCTCGCGACGCTCGCCTACGGCACCACCACTACGCGCGATCCTCAGACATCGAGCACGGACTTCCTTTCGTACGGCGACCGCGTGGAGACGGGTGAGGCGCTCGGCCCGCGTGTGTACACGACCGGCCCTGGTGTTTTCGCCACCGAGCGCATCCGAGATCTCGACCACGCGCGTACAATCCTCAAGCGTTATTCACAGTACTACGATACGAAGACGCTCAAGATGTACATGACGGGCAACCGCCAGCAGCGTCAATGGGTGATCATGGCGGCCAAGGAGCTCGGCCTCATGCCGACCACCGAGGGCGGGCTGGACTTCAAGCTCGAGCTCACTCACGGCATCGACGGCTATCCTGGCGTCGAGCACACACTGCCAATCACGCCCAAGTACGACGATGTCTTCCAGTGGTACAAGGGGACGCAGCTCACCAACTCGCCGACGCTCATCGTCGAGTACGGCGGTCCATTCGGGGAGGACTGGTTCTATCAGTCGGAGGACCTGCTCCACGATGCGAAGCTCAAGCACTTCACGCACCCCGTCGACTTCGACGCCAAGATCCGCCGCCGAGGGCTGGGCTCGGGCGGCAGCCCCGGACCCGCCGGTTTTGCGGTGAAGGAGGAGTACGCAATGTGGCAGCACGCCCAGGACGTGGCGAAGATCGTCGCCGCCGGAGGCCGGATCGGCATCGGCAGCCATGGACAGCTGCAGGGCCTGGGCATGCACTGGGAGATGTGGCTGGAGCAGAGCGGCGGTCTGCCGCAGCACGACGTGCTGCGCGCGGCGACGATCGTCGGCGCCGAGGCGATCGGGATGGGCCAGGACCTGGGCTCGCTCGAGGCAGGCAAGCTGGCCGACATCATCGTCCTCGATCGCGACCCGCTCACCGACATCCGCAACACGAACTCGGTGTCGCTCGTGATGAAGAACGGCCGCCTCTTCGATGCCAACACCCTGGACGAAGTGTACCCGCGCCAGCGAAAGATGGCGGTCCAGCAGTGGATGACCGGCCAGCCGGCCGTGGGGGCGGGTATCCCGTAGACGAGCTTAAAAAGGGTCAGAGTCGAATTAGCGGACGCTAATTCGACTCTGACCCTTTTTAAGCATTTCCTTGCCGGAGGGCGCGCGATGTCCCGGGTGACGATCGGCATCATCGGATCTCGCTTCCAGGCGGACTGCGTCGCGGCGTCGGCGCGTATGGTGCCGGACGAGGCCACGGTCGTCGCCGTGGCGTCGCCCACGCCTGGGCACGCTGACGATTTCGCGACGCGTCACGGCATCGCTCGCGCGTACAGCGACTATCGCGATCTGCTGCGTGATCCCAACGTCGAGATGGTCTGGGTCACCACGCCCAACGACTTGCACGCCCGCGTCACGACCGAGGCCGCGAGGGCGGGGAAGCACGTCGTCTGCGAGAAGCCGCTCTGTCTCACGCTCGAGGAGGCGGAGGCGATGATCGACGCCTGCGCCAAGGCGGGCGTGCTCCTGCTGTACGCCGAGGAGCTGTTCTTCGCGCCGAAATACGTCAAGGCGAAGCAGATGGCCGACGAGGGCGCGTTCGGCCGTGTCCATCTCGTCAAGCAAGGCGAGAAGCACTCGGGCCCTCACGCCGATTGGTTCTGGGACGTGGCGCAGTCCGGCGGCGGCGCGCTCATGGACCTCGGCTGCCACGGCATCGCGTTCTGCTGGTGGTTCCTTGGCAAACCTGCCGTCAGGAGCGTCTACGCGCAGCTTTCCACGCAGGTGCACGGCGCGCGCACGCAGGGCGATGACGAGGCCATCACCATCATCGAGTTCGACGGCGGCGCGATCGGCGTGGTCGAGAATAGCTGGAATCGCCCGGGCGGCATGGACGATTCGATCGAGGTCTTTGGCGCGAAAGGGCAGACGTACGCCGACATGCTCATGGGCAACGCACTGCCCACGTACTCCGAAGTTGGCTTCGGCTACGCCGTGGAAAAGGCGTCGACCACCAAAGGCTGGACGTATCCCGTGTTCGAGGAGCACTGGAACTACGGATTTCCGCAGGAACTGCGGCACTTCGCGCGATGCGTGCGCGGTCGCGAGGCGCCGATCTCCAGTGGCGAGACTGGCCGAGTCGTGCTCGAGGTGCTCTACGCCGCGTACGCGTCGGCGGGGCTAGGACGGAAGGTCCCGCTGCCATTTGGAGCGCGAGGAATCGCCCGGCCCATCGACCTTTGGACCAATCCACGACTCGCGGACGTCTGAGCGCGGTGAAGGGCGAGGCGCCGTCTACCGGCCCTATGACTTACATCGCGTCGCGAGAAATCGACTCGCCGCGTCGGTATCGACGTCGGCCATGAGCAACCCCTCTTTCCCGTAAGGCTGCCAGGCGAGCACGGTTCCATCCGGCTGGATGACGGCCGACGTCGTCGGCGATCCTTCGCCGGCGCAATTGACGCTCGCGAAGTAGCAGCTGTTCTCGGCCGCGCGACACAGCATCGCCTTTTCGTGGAACGTGTTCAGTGGATCGGCGAAGGTCGCGGGGCGGTA
The DNA here is from genome assembly GCA_035469245.1 of Gemmatimonadaceae bacterium. GTDB lineage: Bacteria > Gemmatimonadota > Gemmatimonadetes > Gemmatimonadales > Gemmatimonadaceae > JAQBQB01. Next base: position 47,519 of record DATISA010000079.1, on the reverse strand, counting down.
GCTACCAGGCTCGGCCTCGCCAAAATGCGGGTGAAACACGAGGTGCGCCCCGTGTCGAGCCGGCCAGCGAACGGTTTCCGGGTAGCGCCAACCCTCGTGGCAGATGCTGACTCCGAACACCAGCGGACCAACGTGAAAGACCTGGCGATCGTAGCCAGCCGAATACGTGGCCTCTTCGGATGGGTCGAGCTGCACCTTGTCCTGAAAGCCCGCGATGGTCCCGTCGCGATTGATGACGAGCGCCGTAATGCGCGGCATGCTGTCGACGAGCCGCTCGGTGCCGAGAACGACCGCCACGTTCGCCTTTCCGGCAGCCTTCGCGATCGTGGACCACGCGCGTTCCATGAACGCCGCATTCGGCGGCGGGACCGCTTTTCCCGGAGCGCGATAGCCGGGGACGTAGCACTCGGGAAAGCAGACGACTGCGGCTCGCTCCGCCGCCGCGTCCGCGATCGCCTGTTGAACGAGCGCGACGGATTCGTCGGCGTTCGATGGAAAACGGAGATTGGCGAGCGCGATTCTGACGATGCTCATCTACTGTATTTCGCAAAGGTCGTCATGTCGATCCGTCGGATCCGAGTCCAGGCCGTTGCAGTCGCCGCCGCTACGACACGTACACGACTTCGCCTTCTTCATCGATCCCCATCTCCTGTTCCATGCCGCAGACACCGCACGTCTTGGTGGCGATCCACGCCACTGGCAGTTCGCTCGTCACCGAGCCCGTCGCGGGCTTCACCTTGAGTTTTTTATAACTGTACTCTCCACAATTCTCGCACGCATGCGCCTTGGCGACGCGCTCGGCGCGCTCGCGCGTGATCTTCGCCACGCTCAGCGGCCCTCGGGATTGGGCGGGAACGGGCCGGCGCTGCTCGTGATCCTCGGCGGCGTCGAGGTGCCGCCACCGCTTGCCGGCGACGTGGGACCGCCGCGCATCACCATTTCGCGAAGACCGCCCAGCGCGCCCATCACGCCAGCGGCTTCGGCGGGCAAAAAGATCGTCGTGCCTTTGCCCTGCGTCACCTGCGGCAGTGCCTCGAGGTACTTCATGCCGAGCAGGTACATCGCCGCCTGACCTTCGGGCAGCGCGGACGCGATCTGCTGAATCGCGCGCGCCTCGGCATCCGCCATGGCCAGGCGCGCCTCCGCGAGGCCCTTGGCGCGCAACACCGCCGCCTCGGCTTCGCCCTGCGCGCGGCTGACCTGCGACTGCTGCACGCCCTCGGCCTCGAGGATCGCCGCGCGCTTCGACGCTTCGGCATTCGTGACGGCCGCGCGGCGTTCACGTTCGGCGCGCATCTGCAGCTCCATCGACTGCTGGATGTCGCGCGGCGGCTCGATCGCCTGCAGTTCGACGCGCGTCACGTCGACGCCCCAGCCGATCGACGCCTCCTCGATCACCTCGCGCATCCGCTTGTTGATCATGTCGCGGCTCGCCAGGGTCTGATCGAGCTCGATGTCGCCGACGATGTTGCGGAGCGTGGTGCGCGTCAGCGTCTCCAGCGCGAAGGGCAGGTTCTGGATCGCGTAGGCCGCCTTCTGCGGGTCGGCGATGCGGTAGTACAGGACCGCATCGATGTCGATCGTGACGTTGTCCTTGGTGATCACCGGCTGACTCGGGAAGTTCAGCACCTGCTCGCGCAGATCGATCCGCGAGGTCGAACCGGACGTGATGCGTTTGACGCCGCTGGGATCCGCCTCGAAGTACCGGACGTCGATCGTTCGCGGGCGTTCCATCCACGGAATGAGGAGGTTGAGGCCAGAGCGCCCGACGCGATTGAATCGTCCCCAGCGCTCGATGACCATCACTTCGGCCTGCCCGATCACCTTGACGGTCTTGGTGATCACCCACCCGGCGAGCAGGATGATAATTGCGAGCCCAATCAAGCCAGCCATCGATCTTCCTCGAATGAGGGGAGTATCGGATTCTACCGCCTCGACGGGGCGGCGCAACGGTATACAAAACACGCCATCGCCCGCCGCCGAGCGCTACATTCACGCGCCCCGAAGTGGCGACGCCGCCACCGCGTGTTGAGACGCGAGCGAGGCGAGAGGCCGAACGCGAGCCGCGATGACTGTCTCGCGGCGTGTCCACAGCCTTCGCCACCCTCGTTTCACAACGAGAACCTCTCGACTCGAGTCTCGACGCGCGTTAGGAAAGTTGGTTGCCGGGACTACAATGCGCTTGGTGTTTCTGACGATGTGCGGCGCTGCGCTCGTTGGCTGTGCGGACGCGAACAACCCGACGGCACCTGCTTCAAAGAAGTCTGCTCCATCCCTCCCATCGGATCACTATCCGGGACTCACCGGCGGCGGCTACGATCTTCGGCCAGTGAGCGTTCGCATCGAGGAGCTCGTGACGCGCCGATTCGGCAAGGTCACGCTCCCGCCCGATCCGTTCTCCAATTCGCCGGACGCCGTCCATCCCGACATCGCCTGTCCCGCCGTCTGGATCGGCCCACGATGCTGGCTTCTGTACACGCCATACAAGAACTCTGATCCGTCGTACGAGAACCCGGCGTTCCTCGTTGCGGCGGACGATACGGCGTGGACGACGCCGCCCGCGGTGCGCAACCCGATCGTCGGCTATCCGGGATCGGGCTACTACAACTCGGACCCGGATCACGACTTCGATCCGTGGACCGGTCGCATGATCCAGATCTACCGGCTCGTGACCGACAGCGCGAACAAGATCATGATCATGTCGACTGCGACGGCGAAGGACTGGAAGGCACCAGTCCTCGCCTTCGCCGAGCGCAGGCACGATGCGGTGTCGCCGGCGCTGGTGATCGAGCCCGACCGGACGGGGAAGATCTGGTACGTTCGCGCCGGCGCTTCGGGCTGCAGCGCGCGATCGAGCACCGTCGTGCTCCGCGTCGCGCAGCCCGATTTCGCCACGGCGTTCGAGGATGCCGCCTGGTCGGCCCCGACACACGTCGCCATGTCGATTCCCGGGTACGTGATCTGGCACCTCGACGTCACGCGGCGGCCGCGCGGCGGCTACATCGCGCTCATCGCCGCATTCCCCGAGGGGACGTCGTGCAGCAACAGCGATCTGTGGCTCGCCACGAGCGAGGACGGGATCGTGTGGAGGAACTTCGCGATTCCGCTCTTCTGGCGAGGGATGAAAGTGGCCCGAGCCAGATCGATCTCGACGTGGTACCGCGGCACGCTTCGCTATGACCCGGTCACCGACTCGCTCCACCTCTGGCCCTCCGCACTGTCGGACCGATTCTGGAACGTGTACCACGTTGCTGTGCCCATGCAGTTGACTCTCAGCCTTCTTGGATCCGCGCAGCCGATCGACATGCGCAGCCTCTCGAAGGTGCGTCCGCGAGCGGCGCCGACCGTGCTCATGCCGTAGCGAAACGCTGCAGGAAACTACATGTACGGACTCCGGATTCCCTCATCGACGCGACGAACACGTTGCGTGATCTCAAATGAGAACGTCCGCACCCGATTCAGTGCGGCGGACCGTATCCGGAGGAACAATGCGACATTCGCGATTGCTGGCGGCTTCAATCGTGGCGTTGGTGCTGGCCGCGTGTGGCGGTGGGTCGGGTGGGTACAACGTTGGCCCGGGCGGCAACAACGGCGGGAACAACAGCGGGGGAAACACGGGCGGCAACAACCCGAATGTCGTTGCGGTGACCGGTGCGCTCACCTTCAATCCCTCGACGCTGACGGTGCCGACGGGCACCACCGTGACGTGGAAGTGGGATGCGTGCACGGACACGGGCGGCTACGGCGGCTCCGGTACCTGCGTCTCGCACAACATCACGTTTGACGACGGGAGCGGCCTTACGTCCGGCACGCAGTCGTCGGGCACGTTTGCTCGAACGTTCAATTCGGTCGGCACCTACAAGTACCATTGCTCGATCCATGGCGCCGATGTGATGTCCGGGCAGGTCGTCGTGCAATAACCGCGTCCGGGCTCTTCCAGCACCGAAACGCTCGCACCCTTGGGTGCGAGCGTTTTTGTATGAGCCCGCTCGAACCTTCGACGCGCCATTGGAAGTGTCCAAGTCAACCATCTTTCAAAGGCGCGCGTTATTTTGTGTACAATGTCGCTCCGACCCGCTATTGTCGCCTGTCTGGCTGCCGCGACCAGCTCCGCCGCCGCTCACGCTCAGCAGCGATTCACGACCCAGGTGCTGATCGTCCCGGCGCTCCGCGGCACTGACCGCGGGCTCGCGGGCAAGGCCAGCGACGTCATTCGGGGTCGGGTAGCAGGCGCGTACCCGCGGAACGAGCTGCGGGTGATCTCGGGTGGTGACATCGATGACTGGCTGCGTTTGTCCGGCTTCGATGAGAACGCCCAGCTGAGCGAAGGCGAGCTCCGCGAGCTGGCAAAAAAATTCCGCGCCGACGAGCGCGTCACGGGTGTCGCGGCCCGTGCTGCCGGACGAGTGCACGTCGATGCGACGCTCACGCTCATCCGCGACGTCCGCCTTGCCCAGCCATTCTCCGGTGACGGCGCGACCGTCGTGGAGGCGGCTGAAGTCGTGGCGCGGGAGCTCATCGCGGCGCGCCGGCAGCTCATCCCGTTGCGACAGTGCGAGAACGCGGAGCGCGAAGGCAGGGCCGCGGAGGCCGCGGAGGCTGCCGCCAGAGGCATCGCGCTCTATCCGCGCGCCGTGCCGGCTCGCGACTGCCTGCTGAACGCACTCGCGCGACTCGGCGTCGCTCCCGACAGCATCATCTCGGTCGCGCAGGCGGCGCTCGCCAACGCGCCGTCCAATTCGATTGCCCTCGAGGATCTCGCCCAGGCACTGGACGTTCAAGGGAAGTCGGCTGCCGCGGCGCCCTTCTGGCTGCGTCTGCTCGCGACCGATTCGACGAACGATGACTTGACCGAACGCGTCGTGAACGCGCTGGCGCGCGAGGGGAACGCGGCGATGGCGGTGCCGGTCATCGATCGAGCGACCGATGCCCACCCCGACAATCTCCCGCTCCTCAAACTCCGCTGGCTGATCCATCTCGCGGCGAATGACTGGAAGGGCGCCGTCGTTGCCGGCGAACACCTGCTCGAGCGCGATCCGGCGTCGCAGGCCGATCCCGACTTCTACTCACGGCTCGCCTTGGCCTTTCGATCCGACAGCCAGCCGGCGCGCGCGCTGTCGATCGCCGCCGCGGGCGTCGCGAAATTTCCGAACAATGCGCCGCTCTACGTCGCCTACTTGCAGTTGCTCCGTGGCGAACAGGAGGCGGCCTTGCCGCGAGGCCTCGCGGCATTTCCCGACAACGCGGAGCTTCACGCGCTCGCTGCCCAGACGCTCAAAGGGTCCGGCAATGCCGCCGCCGCGCTCGAGGAAACCCGACGGGCGCTCGCCGCCAACCCTAAGCTCCCGCACGGCTTCCTCCAACTCGCGCAACTCGAGCTCGACATGGGCCAGGCGGACAGTGCGCTCCTCTCCATCCAGCAGGCGGTGACGAACGGCGAAGATTCGGGGACCGTCGCTCAGTTCGCGCTGGCGCGCGGAAATGCCCTGTACAAAACCGCGACGGGCTCGCAGAAACGTGCGGACTATCAGCGCGCCATGCAGTTCCTCGCGATCGCGACACGCCTCGGTCGCTCGCCCGAAGCGAAATTCCTGCTCGGCGCTTCGGCGCTGTCGGTGAGCCAGTCGGCCGCCAGTGAGGCGCCCGCCAGCAAGAGCTGCGATCTCTCCAAGCTCGCCGATTCGTCGCTGACCGAGGCCGAGATCAATCTCGTGAGCGGCGGCGCCGCGGCGCCCGACGCCGCGAAACAGTACCTCGGCTACGTGGCCAAGCTCCGGCCCTACGTAGCGGATCAGTTGAAGGCTTTTTGTGCGGGCGAGAAGTAGCCACGACTTGTGATCGTTGGTCTGCGGAAAAGGCCCGCGCATTTGCGCGGGCCTTTTTATTTGCCGTCAAACCCTCACCGCGTCCGAAGACCCGCGCTACAACGTCGCCGGCTGTGTCTCCGCCGCTGTCGCTGTACTCGCCAGGTCACGCTCGCGCCGCGCCGCCCGCAGCATGCTGACTGCCGTGTACGTCACGACGATCACCACCAACCACTTCACCTGCGCGAGAGGCAGGCTCTTCACGATCAGTGCGGCGATGAACACCGCGGGGATCCCCGCGATCAGCATCCCGACGATCGCGCTGCGCTGGAAGCTGCCAGCGCGCATGAACCGAATACTGGCGATCGGCATGAGGAACGCGCACGAACCCATCATGATGGGGAACGCTGCTGTCGGTCGCATGCCGAGCAGATAGATGAGGATCATGCATGGCGCGTAGAGTCCGATTCCTATCGTCATCAACGCACCCAGCACGAAGTTGCCGACCACGCCCGCGGCGAGCTTCGCCCCGGTCAGCGCGAGCGCATCGCCGCCAGTCGGCAGGAGGCCGACCGCGGGCTGCGAGGCGACCATGATTGCCGCCGCCGCGACCAGCGCTGCGCCCATTCCGACCTGCACCTTTCGGCGCGGCCACGACGACACGACGCCGGCGCCCAGCCAGGCCCCGAGCACCGCGGCCGCGATCAGCGAGATCAACGTCGTCATGTCCACCGGCACGAGCTGCGTGTAGATGTACGCTTGCACGACGGTCGGAATCACGTATCCAACGTTCAGCGACCCCGGCAAGTATTCATCAGGGATCAGCTTGAAATGCCGCACCATCGTGGTGGTCGTTGCGTACGAGCCGATCCCCAAGGTGTCGAAGAAGTTCGCGATGAAGCTCACCACGGAGATCGCCAGCGATTTGTACGCCTTGGCGAGCACCGCGAGGTATGCGGCAGTCACGACGCCGAGCGCGATGAACAACGCGTTGCGGGCGGTCACCGAGCCGGGATCGGATGGAAGCTGCATGGCCTTGGTCGATGGTGTGGGGAGAGTGGATTTTTGGCGAAGTGTACACAATGCCACCAGGACTGGCCGCGCGGTAGGGGCTGGTGTTCATGGTTGGGGTCGCCCGTCTTGCCTCCCTCGGTGCGCAGACATACTGTATCCCACCACTGTTCGCTTGTTTCCAATTCGTGGAGTCTGAATGACGCGTCGGATGTCCTCACAGGTCAACGGTGAGTCGTCATACTCGCCACCGTCGAATCACATGCGCCGTCCCCAGCCGATGGCCCCAATACAGCGACAAACTGTCGCGAGCATGACCGTCGAGGCACTCCGCGAGCGAATCCTGCGCGGCGATTTTCCCGACGGAGACCCGCTCCGACAGGATGCGCTCGCCGACGAGCTCGGCGTCAGCCGAATCCCGGTTCGTGAAGCGCTTCGCCAGTTGGAGGCCGAGGGTCTCGTCACTTTCAGTCCTCACCGTGGCGCTGTCGTCTCGACGCTCTCGCTGGAGGAGATCCAGGAGTTGTTCGAGCTCCGCGCCGACATCGAGACCGATCTCCTACGCCGGGCGATGCCGCGTATGACGCCCGAGCAGCTCGAGCGGGCAATCGAAGTCGTCGACGAGTTCGACGACGCCCTCGCGGCGGAAGAAGCGACGCGCTGGGGGCCGCTCAACTGGCAGTTCCACGCCGCGCTCTACGCGCCGGCGAATCGGACGCTCACCATGGGCGTGCTGCAAAAGCTGCATCAGCACAGCGACCGCTACTTCCGAATGCAGGTCCTGATCGCGCATGGCGGTCCGACGGCGAACAAGGAGCACCGCACGATCGTCGAGACGGTCGCGCGCAAGGACATCGAAGGCGCGTCGGAACTGCTGCGCGCGCACATCCTCGGCGCTGGACGCTCGTTGTTGCAGCTCCTCGGCCAGCAGCGGGGACTTCCACTTCCGTCCACAGCCCTGGCTGACAAGTGAGCACGACGGCGCGCCTCAGGCACTTCATCGGAGGCGAGTGGCAGTCGAGCGAGTCTGACGCGTGGATTCCGGACGTCAATCCGTCGGATGCGGACGACATCCTGGGCGAGGTGCCCGCCGGAACGGTCGACGACGTCCGGCGGGCCGTCGCCGCCGCTGAAGAGGCGTTCCCGGCCTGGCGCGGCATGTCCGGCCCCGCGCGCGCAGACGCGCTGTACAAGTGGGGCGACGCCATCGCGAGTCGGGCCGAGGATCTGGCGCAAATCGTGGCGCGCGAGGTCGGCAAGCCGATCGGCGAAGCGCGCGGCGAGGTGGGACGGTGCGTGACGATCCTTCGCTACTACGCCGGCGAGGCCGTTCGGTCGACGGGCGACGTGATCCCCGCACAGACGGCCGGGTCGCTCCAGTTCACATTGCGCCAGCCACTGGGTGTCGTCGCGCTCGTCACGCCCTGGAACTTTCCGATCGCGATTCCGCTCTGGAAGGCCGCGCCTGCTTTAGCGTTCGGTAATACCGTCGTACTCAAGCCGGCGGAGGCCTCCTCGCAGTCGGCCGCATTTCTGGCTGAATGCGCGGCGGCGGCGGGCCTCCCGCGCGGCGCGTTCAACGTACTGCTCGGGTCGGGCGAAGTCGTCGGTGCGGCGCTGATTGCCGCCGACGGCGTACGGGCGGTGAGCTTCACGGGATCGGGGCGCGTCGGAAATCGAATCGCGGTCGCCGCGGCGCACCGGAACATCCGGTACCAGACAGAGATGGGCGGCAAGAACGTCGTGATCGTCATGCCCGATGCCGACATTAAACAGGCAGCGACGCTCACGGCCGCTGGCGCGATGCGCTATGCCGGCCAGAAATGCACGGCGACGAGCCGCGTGGTCGTGGCGCGCGAAATCGAGGGCGCGTTTCTGGAGGAGCTCAAGTCGCACGTCGCCGCGCTGCCGCTCGGACCGGTCGCCGACCCCAAGGCCGCGGTCGGTCCGCTGATCAGCGAGACCTCGCGTACGTCGATCCGTCGCGTGCTCGACGAGATGGACGCCGAGTGTATCTACGTCGGCAGCGTACCCTCGTCGAGCGAGTTCGCGCGCGGATTCTTCATGCCGCCCACGATCGTGCGCAACGCCGCCGCCGACTCGGCGCTCGCGCAGCACGAGTTGTTCGGGCCGGTGCTCGCCTCGTTCGCGGCCGACGATCTCGATCACGCGATCAGCCTCGCCAATGACACGCCCTACGGTCTCAGTGCGTCGCTCTTTACGCGCGACATTCGCGCCGCGCTCAAGTACATCGACCGCATCGAGGCCGGCATGGTGCGCGTGAACGGCGACACGACGGGCGTCGACCCGCACGCGCCGTTCGGCGGGATGAAGGGCTCGAGCTCGGGGAGTCGCGAGCAAGGCCCGGCGGCGCGCGAGTTCTATACCGAAATCAAGACAGTCCAGATCAATGCCTGAATCAGTGGTCGCGCGCCGCGCCGCTCGCGTGGAACCCAGCATCGAGATTCCGGCGTCGGTGCGCGTGATCGATTCGCACACCGAGGGTGAACCGACGCGCGTCATCGTCGACGGCATGCCGCAGCCAGCTGGCGATACGATGGCCGAACGGCGCGACGACCTGCGCGGGCGGTTCGATCACCTGCGCCGTGCGATCGTCTGCGAGCCCCGCGGATACGCGGCGATCGTCGGCGCGCTGCTCACGCCACCCGTGTCGCCTGATTCGCTCGCCGGAATCGTGTTCTTCAACAACGCCACGTACCTCGGCATGTGCGGCCACGGGCTGATCGGCGTCGTGCAGACGCTCGCGCACATGGGACGGCTCGAGCCCGGCGTCGCGCGCTTCGACACGCCCGTGGGGCCGGTTTCCGCGGAGTTGAATGATGACGGATCGGTCACGATTCAGAACGTCGCGGCACACTGCCACGCCCTCGACGCGCCGGTCGCCGTACCCGAACTGGGCCTGGTCACGGGCGACGTGGCGTACGGCGGCAACTGGTTCTTCATCACGCACCTCGACATGCCGCTCGAGCTATCTAACGTCGGCGAGCTCACGCGCGTCACGCAGTCGATCCAGGACGCGATCGACGCGCAGGGCACGGCGGGCGACGTGCCAATCGATCACATCGAGATCTCGGGCGCGCCGCATCGGGCCGATGCCGACGCGCGGAACTTCGTGCTCTGCTCGGGTGGCGAGTACGATCGCTCGCCGTGCGGCACCGGCACCTCAGCCGTGATGGCGACGTTGCACGCGCGCGGGCGCCTCGCGATCGGCCAGGAATGGCGGCAGGAGAGCATCACGGGAAGCCGCTTTACCGGATGGCTGACGCTTAGCACGAATGGCGAGCTGGTGCCGCACATTCGCGGCCGCGCCTTCGTCACTGGCGAGGCCACGCTGCGCTTCGACCCGGCCGACCCCTTCAGGCTCGGCATTGCCAGAACATGAACGCGTCCCGCTCCTCCGACGCGATCGTCGTCGGAGCGGGCATCGTTGGCGCGGCGTGCGCCGCGGCGCTCTCGCGCGACGGCTGGCGGGTCACGGTGCTCGACAAGTCGTTCGCGGCCTCCGGCACCACGGCCGCGGGCATGGGCCACCTCGTCGCGATGGACGACTCGCCCGAGCAGCTCGCGCTGACCGCGTATTCCGAGCGTCTCTGGCGTGAGCTGTCGCCGGAGCTCGATCCGCGCTCCGAGCTCGATCGCTGCGGAACGCTCTGGATCGCGGAGGACGAGAGCCAGCTCGCGGCGCTCCTGACCAAGCACGATGCGTACGCGGCGGCCGGCGTCGCCTCGGAGATCCTCGATGCGACCGCGCTCGCCGACGCCGAGCCGCGACTTCGCGGGGGTCTCGCCGGCGCGCTCCACGTGACGGACGACAGCGTCGTGTATCCGCCCGGAGCCGCGCTCCGGCTGCTCGAGATCGCGCGCTCGCACGGCGCGCGGGTCATCGAAGGCAGGGAAGTGGCAGCATTCGCCCCGAATGGCGTCCTCCTTCGCGACGGCGCGCTGCACGCCGACGTGATCGTGAATGCCGCTGGAGCGTTCGCGGCGGCACTCACGCCCGGCTTGCCGATCGTTCCGCGCAAAGGCCATCTCGCCATCACCGACCGCCTGCCCGGCTTCTGCCATCACCAATTGGTCGAGCTGGGATATCTCGCCAGCGCGCACGTGATGACCAACGAATCCGTCGCGTTCAACGTGCAGCCGCGGCGCACGGGGCAGGTGCTGATCGGATCGTCGCGCGAGCTGGTGGGGTGGGACGCCTCGATCAACCGCCACGTGCTGGCTCGAATGCTCCGGCGCGCAATGGACTTTCTGCCGGCGCTCCCGAACGCGCCCGTCATTCGCTGCTGGACGGGCTTTCGTCCGGCGACGCCAGACAAGCTGCCGCTCATCGGCCGATGGGAACCGACACCCGGACTGTGGATCGCGGCTGGGCACGAGGGACTCGGCATCACGACGTCGCTCGCCACGGGGCAATTCATCGCGGATCAAGTCAGCGGTCGCGAGACCGCGATCGCCGCCGAGGTATTCTCGCCGATGCGCGCGACCCACGCGGAGCACGTGTGAGCGCGACACGCGTGGAGATTCAGGTCGACGGCGCCCGACTCGAGACCGAGCCGGGCATCACCGTCGCCGCGGCACTGCTCAATGCAAACGTCCTTGGCTTTCGCACGTCAGTCCGCGGGGAGTCTCGGGCCCCGCTGTGCGGCATGGGTGTGTGCTACGAATGCCGCGTGACGATCGACGGCGCGGCCCATCAACGTGCCTGTATGCGCGTGGTCGCACCCGGGATGCGAGTGGCCACGCGCCAGAGCGAGCACGCATCATCCAGCGAGTCGTCGGCTGCAACGAGCGATCGTGTCGACGTCGCGGTGATCGGCGCCGGCCCGGCGGGCATTGCCGCCGGCGGGCGCGCCGCTGAATCCGGCGCGCGTGTCGTCGTGATCGACGAAGGACTCGGCCCTGGCGGCCAAATCTGGCGCCCTCACGCGCACGGCGCCGCAAACGCCGGCGCCCACGCATGGATCGCGCGGCTCGAGCGCAGCGGCGCCGTCGTCCATCGTGCCACTACCGTCGTCGACGTGCAGCGCACCGCGACTGGTTTCGCGCTCCGTGCCGAGTCGCACGAGCGTACGCTCTCGATCGACTCGCGCGCGATCGTGCTTGCCACAGGTGCGCGCGAACGGTTCCTGCCGTTTCCGGGGTGGACTCTCCCAAACGTGTTCGGCATTGGCGGCGCGCAGGCGCTGCTCAAGAGCGGCACGTCGTTTCGCGGCAAGCGCGTCGTGATCGCCGGCAGTGGTCCGCTTCTCCTGCCCGTGGCAGCCAGCCTCGCTCGCGCGGGCGCCCGGGTGAAGATGGTGGCCGAGCAGGCGGCGCGCGGACAGGTCATGCGCTTTGCCGCCGGGCTCTGGCGCGCGCCGTCCCGTCTCGCGCAAGCCGTCTCGTATCGATCGGCGTTCTTGCGCACGCCGTACGCGACCGGGACCTGGATCGTTCGCGCGGACGGCGACACGAGCGTTCGCGAGGTCACACTGAACAACGGCCGTCGCACGCGGACCATCGAGTGCGATGTAGTGTGCGCGGCGTTCGGGCTGGTTCCCAACACGGCCCTCGCGAGCCTCGTCGGCTGCGAGCTTCGCGACGGCACGGTGGTCGTCGACGGGCGGCAAGAGACGACCGTGTCCGGCGTCTACTGCGCCGGCGAGCCTACGGGCATCGGCGGCGTCGATCTCGCTCTCATCGAGGGCGAGGTCGCCGGACTCGCGGCCGCGGGTTCGGCAGTAGAGGCGCGCCTCACGAGTCGGCGTGCGAGCTTTCGGCGAGAGGCGCGCGCCCTCGATCGCGCGTTCACACTTCGCGCCGAGCTAAAGGCTCTCGCTACCGACGATACGATCCTCTGCCGTTGCGAGGACGTTCCGCTGGGCGATATCGACTTGGCGTGGAGCTCGCGCCAGGCAAAGCTCTACACGCGGGCGGGGATGGGACCCTGTCAGGGCCGAATTTGTGGTGGCGCGTTAGAATGTCTTGCAGGCTGGCCGGCCGACGCCAAGCGGCCGCCGATTCAACCGGCGCGCCTCTCGACCCTCGGCGCTGACGTCGACGTCATCACGCAACCGAATCCCTAGCACTCACGGAGCGGAGCACATGCGGCAGCACGACTGGGAAGGCGTCTTTCCGGCGATCACCACGCCGTTCCTCGACACGCTCGCCGTCGATCACCTTTCGCTGGCGGAGCATGTGACCTGGCTCGCCGGCCACGGTTGTCGCGGCGTCGTCGCTCTCGGCTCGCTCGGCGAATCGGCCACGCTCACCTTCGACGAGAAGATCAGCATTCTCGAAACCTGCAAGCGCGCCCTCGGTGATCGCGTGCCGTTGGTGGCCGGGATCGCTGGGCTCAGCACGACCGAGTGCGTTTCACTGGCCAAGCGGGCGGCGGCTGCCGGCTGCGACGGACTGATGGTCCTCCCGCCGTACGTGTATCGCGGAGATTGGCGCGAGAGCCGAACGCATTTCGAGGCGGTGATCGATGCCACGTCGCTCTCCTGCATGCTGTACAACAACCCGATCGCCTACGGGACGGACGTGTCGCCGCCGCAGATGCGCGAGCTCGCGGAGCACGACAATCTGCACGCCGTGAAGGAGTCGAGCGGCGACGTCCGCCGCGTCACCGCCATCCACGAGCATCTGGGCGATCGGCTGCGGATCTTCGCCGGCATGGACGACGCCATCCTCGAGTCGATTCCCATGGGCGCCGTGGGCTGGGTGGCGGGGCTCGTGAATGCGCTGCCCGAAGAATCGGTGCAGGTGTTCGAACTCGCGCGTTCCGGGCGCATCGACGAAGCGCGCGCGCTGTACGAGTGGTTCCTTCCGCTGCTGCGCCTCGACACGGTTCCCAAGTTCGTGCAGCTGATCAAGCTCGTACAGTCCGAGGTCGACCGCGGCAGCGCCGTCGTGCGCCCGCCGCGGCTCCAGATCACTGGCGGCGAGCTGGCCGACACGCGGGCTTTGATCCGCGAACGTCTTGCCGCCAGGCCGACGTTCGGCGCACCGCTCGGTCAACGACAGCGGGCGGGCGTGGCGTGAGCCGTGCCACGACGGCGTGCGATCGGATCTACGCCGTCGTGCGCCGCGTGCCGGCAGGGAAGGTCACGACCTACGGCGCGGTCGCCCGAATCGCGGGCCTCCCTGGCCGCGCACGGCAGGTGGGCTATGCGCTCGCGGCACTCCGCGACGGCACGTCGGTGCCATGGCATCGAGTCGTGAATGCGCAAGGCAAACTGAGTCTCGTGCGCGCCGGATCGCCGTCCGGTATCACTCAGCGCCTGCGTCTCGCCCGAGAGGGTGTTCGCGTGGACGCGGGCGACCGCGTCTCGCTCGCGCGATACGGCTGGAAGCCCGACTCTCGACCATCGCGCGCCGATGCCCGCGCGCGAGTGGCCAACCGCGCATCGCGCACCTGACTCGGGCGGCACGCGCCCTGCTTTGCATGCGTGTATCGCCGCCCGATTCGCCGCATGCGCTTCGTCATTGCCACGAGCCACTTCGCCGGACTTGGATTCGCCCTTCGCCTGATCGACGAAGGGCATGACGTCGTCCTGGCGTATCGCGGAATCGACGATCGGCGCACGGCCGGCTGTTACGATCTCGTGGGGAATGGGCTCGTCGCCAAGGTCGCGCTGCGCGAGTTGATGCACGATCGGCATCGCTATCGCAACGCATACTGGATCTGGGACGAGAACCACAGCGTCGAGGAGAACGAGCTGCTTCGGCGTGAGGGCTTTGCGGTCCTCGGCGGTGGCGGGTACGCGGACACCATGGAGCACGATCGCGCGGCGTGCCTCGCCTTCGTCGCCGAGTACGGGCTGACGCCGCCGCCCTCGACGTCGTTCGACGAGCCGGCGGCAGCGATCCGGTTCCTCGTCGACCACCCGGACACGGCGTACGTGTACAAGCCAGACCGCGGCGAGAACTACGAGACATGGCTCCCCGAGTCGGACACGCCGGAAGACGCCAACTTGGAACTGCGGCAGCATCTGCGTTCGATCCGCAATCGCTCCCCGTTCGTGCTCCAGGAACTCAAGGACGGCATCGAGACCAACGTCGAAGCCTGGTTCGTGAATGGCGAGCCCCGCTTCGCGTTCATGGCGATCGAGTCCAAACGCAAGCTCGCCGGTGATCTCGGCGATCTCATCGGGTGCGCGTTCGACTTTGCCTTCGTGATTCCGCTCGAGAGCCGTGCGGTGTGCGACAGCATCGGCCGGCTCTTTCCGGCCTATGCCAAGATGCGCTACACGGGCTTTGGCGACGCCAACTTCATCGCCGCGCGCGACGGCATCTGGTTCTTCGAGAAGTGCGAGCGGTTCGGATACAACGCGCATCCCAACCTGCTCTGGAACCTCAACCGCGACCCGCTCGGCGACACGTTCGCGTCGCTCGTCGATGGCTCGTTCACACCGAACTTCGCCCCGGGCTTTGGCGCGACGTGCACGATGTACATGGACCATCGCGCGCCGGGAAAGGTCGTACAGTTCCCCGAAACGATCGCGCGTGATCTGTACTTCTACGACGTCTACAAGCAGGACGATCTCCTGCTGACGGCGGGGTACTACGACGACGTGCTCGTCGCCAACGCATTCGGCTACACGATTCCCACCGCGTGGGAGGCGGTACTCGCCAAGGCGCACGCGGTGAAGTTCCCCGGTCGGTCGTACCGCATTGACGGAGGCGGCACGACCTATCCCTCCTCACCCCTTCGACGCTACGAAGCCTTGCACGCGATGGGGTACATCTAGCGAGTCGGAACGGCGCATTCTGAGGACGCCGAATCGTCCCTTCGCGCGGACGCAAACATCTATGAACCTGCGCGAGCGCTATGGCGCAAGTGACCGTTTGGCAACAGGTTCTGTATCCGACCTGAGACGCCGTTGAATGTGGCGCCGTCTGTGCCTTTGTCCGCATGCGCAGGCAGGACACAACCTCACCCAACGGTCGTCATATGCGCAGCTCACATCGTCTGTCAGTCGTCGCTGGACTCATCGCCACCGCCGCCACGATCTCGCCGTTCGCCGCGGCTCTCGTCGCGCAGGCACCGGGGTCGGGCACGGTGCTCCACGTTTCGCCGTACGCCGGCTACATGGTTTTCGGCGATTACCTCAAGGGACCAGTCGGCACTACGATCTCGAACGCGCCGGCCGCCGTGTACGGCGCGCAGGTCGGGCTCTCGCTCGCGCCAAACCTGTCGCTCGTTGGAAACTTCGGCTACTCGGCGTCGGACATCAAAATCGGCGTACCGTTCCTCGGCGGCTTGAGCGTTGGGCACAGCTCGATGATGCTCTACGACGCCGATCTCGAGTACAATCTTGGCACCTCCAAGGGCGGTGCGATGCCATTCGCCCCGTTCATCCAGGCGGGCGCGGGCGCGATGCGCTACAAGATCGACGAATCGATTCTCACGACCAACGCGACCAACTTCGCCGGGAACGTGGGCCTCGGTGCGGACGTCACGCTCGGTCGGGGCATGGCGCTTCGGCTGCTCGGCAAGGATTACATCGGCAAGTTCAACTTCAAGGACGCGACCGGACTCGGCATCAATGGCGAGACCGCGCACAACTTCGCCTTTACGGCGGGACTGCGATTCGATTTCTGATGTAGGGTGGGGTGGGGATGGGGATGGGAGGGGGACAAAGCAGGGGCGTGCGGTCGCACGCCCCTGCTTTGTTAGGTTTCGCGGCACGGCGTTCGCGCCGCCTGCTGTCGCACCACTCTCACTCGACTCATGCCCACGACGAAAACTCGAACCAGGTCGCCAGGCGTGCCATCGCATGCGACCGAAGTACATACCAAGCGGCAGGCGCGCCGGCGCGCGCGGCCTTCGCTTCCCGGGCGCGCGGGACCAGTCAACGAGTGGCTCGAGCTGCGACGCTCGCCCATTCATGGGCTCGGCGGTTTTGCGCGCCGCGACATCCCCAAGGGCACCCGGATCGTCGAGTATACGGGCGAAAAGATCAGCAACGCCGAAGCCGACCGTCGCTACGATGATGAGGCGATGAAACGGCATCACACCTTTCTGTTCGTGCTGAACAGCCGTACCTGCGTCGACGCCGCGTTCGAGGGGAACGAAGCGCGGTTCCTCAATCACTCCTGCGCTCCCAATTGCGAGGCGGTGATCGAGCGCGGCCGCATCTGGATCGATGCGCTCACCGATATCCCGGCCGGTTCGGAGCTCCTGTACGATTATCAGTACGAGGATGACCCCGAATACACGCAGGACGATCTCCGATTCTACGCGTGCCACTGCGGTGCGCCCAATTGCCGCGGCACGATTGTGAAGACCCGTCGCAAAGTGAGACCCGCAGCCGCTCCGTGAACGCCTTGCACGCTCTGCTTGCCGCGATCGTCGACTACGCCGGCCTCTTTCCGCCGGCGGGGCTCGACATGACTCGCGCTGTCCGCAACTACGCCGAGTACCGGGCGAGCGACGATGCGTGGATGTTGGGTCGGTTCGTGGTTCCCGTCGCACGCCTTGACGAATTCGATGCCGCGCGTGCCATGGTGAGCGACGAGTCTGAATGGCACCTCGCAGCCCTGCTCGGAGACGACGTGGCCGGCGACGTCGCACGCGCAGCAGCATTCAACGAGCGGCGCGATTGCGGTGCCGTGATCGACGCCATCGAGTGCCGCGTGGCGTCGCCCGACGACGTCGTCACGCTCGCGGCGCTGCCGATCGCCGACTTTCGTGTTTTCGCCGAGTTGCCGGCCGGCGGCGATCCCGGCCCGTTCCTGGCCGTCCTGCGCACTGCGGGTTTGGGTGCCAAGGTGCGCACGGGAGGCGTGACGCGCGACTCGTTTCCGTCTTCGGCGTGGCTGGTCTCGTTCATTCGGTGCAGCATCGAGGCGGAGGTCGCTTTCAAGGCGACGGCCGGTCTCCACCACCCCGTGCGCGGATTGTATCGATTGACTTACGCCGAGCACGCGCCCGTGGGCAACATGTACGGCTACCTGAATCTCTTTCTCGCTGCGGCCCTCATGGCGGGCGGTGGCAGCGAGCGGGATGCCGCGGCGATCCTCGCCGAGCGTGATCGCGGCGCGTTTTCACTTCTGCCGACAGGCATCGGCTGGCGCGGTCACTCCATCGGCACGCCGGCGATCCGCATGACCCGCGACCGCGTTGCCATCTCGTTCGGCTCGTGCTCGTTCGAGGAGCCCGTCGACGAGCTGCGGTCAATCGCCGGGCTGCAATGACGGCGCTCGATGCGACGCACGCGCCCGAGCTTCGCTCGTGGGTCGAATCAGCCAACGCACCCGATTCGGATTTTCCAATCCAGAATCTTCCGCTCGGCGTGTTCAGGCCGCGGGCCGACAGCGCGGCGCGAATCGGCGTCGCGATCGGCGATCGAATTCTGGATCTCTCGCAATGCGTCGAGCATGGGTTGTTCGACGGCGTGTCGCGTGACGTCTGCGAGGCGCTCCAGGCCGAAAGGCTCAATGGCCTGATGGCGCTCGGACGCCAGCCGGCGCGGGCGGTGCGCCGTCGTGTGAGCGAGCTGCTGCGATCCGACGCGGCCGCCGACGTGCATTCGCGAGTCGAGCGCGCGCTCGTACGTGCGGACGACGTCGAGCTCATGATTCCGGCGCGCATCGGCGACTACACAGACTTCTACGCGTCGATCGAGCACGCCACCAACGTCGGCAGCATGTTCCGGCCGGACAATCCGCTGCTCCCGAACTACAAGTGGGTGCCGATCGGCTATCATGGGCGATCGTCGTCGATCATCGTCAGCGGCACCGACGTGCGTCGTCCGCTGGGTCAGGCGCGCGAGGGAGACGTGCCTGCGCCGGTCTTTGGGCCGAGTCGTCGGCTCGACTACGAGCTCGAGGTGGGTGCGTTCGTCGCGCAGGGGAACCTTCAGGGCGAGCCAATCGCGATCGGAGAGGCCGAACGGCATGTCTTCGGCCTGTGCATCCTCAATGATTGGTCGGCGCGGGACATTCAAACGTGGGAGTACCAGCCGCTCGGTCCATTTCTCGCCAAGAATTTCGCGACGTCCATCTCGCCGTGGGTGGTGACGCTCGACGCGCTCGCGCCGTATCGCGCGCCTGCGCGCGCTCGTGCCGAGGGTGATCCGGTCCCGCTGCCGCATCTGGCGTCCGCGGCGGACGCCGAGTCCGGCGGTTTCGACATTACGATGGAGGTCCTGTTGGCCACGGCGCACATGCGCGAACAGGGCATACGACCAATGCTCGTGAGCAAGGTCAATTTCGCCGTGATGTACTGGACGATCGCGCAGCTCGTGGCGCACCACACGAGCAATGGATGCAACCTCAACGCCGGCGATCTGCTGGCCAGCGGCGCGGTCTCCGGCTCGACGAAGGATTCGCGAGGCAGCCTACTCGAGCGCACCTGGCGCGGAACGGAGCCGCTGCAGCTGCCGTCGGGCGAAACGCGCTCGTTTCTGGCCGACGGCGACGAAGTGACCATGCGCGCGTACTGCGAGCGCGATGGACGGCGTCGAATCGGGTTCGGGGAATGCCGAGGTCGCGTGCTGCCGGCGCTCAGCACTCGCTGAGCGCGCGCCGGTGCGCCGCGCTCAGATCGCGGGCCGCACGAGCAGGACCTGTCCGACGCGGATGTTGTTGCTCGGCAGGTGATTCAACTCGCGCAACTTGTCCGTCGTGGTGTTCCAGATGGTCGCGATGCTACCCAGCGCGTCGCCGCGCCGGACGGTGTAGTACTTCGGCTTGCGCCGCGCCGCCTCGGCGGCGCGGCGCTCCGCGTCGAGCTGCGCCAGGAGCTTCTGCTGCTGCGTGCTCGTCGCGATGGCGCGGTCGCGACGAGCATTGATCGCGACGAGGAGCAGGTTGGCCTCCGGCCACGCCGCCGAGGGAACACCGAGTTTGAGCTTTTCGTTCGGCGTGGTGATCACGACGGCTTTCGCGATTCCGAAGAACGTGCGACCCGACGCGATGCGCACGAGTGTGTCGATCGGGAAATCGCGCTCCTCGAACGTCGGCGGGAGATCGGGCGCGGCGAGCAGGTCACGCGGCTCGAGGCCGATGTAGAGCAAACGCTGATTGGTGAGCGCGAGCAATCCCCGCGTCGCGCGGAAATAGTTGATCGCCGGACGCTTGAACACCGACACCATCCGCACCACGCGCTCGCCAGGCTGCAAGCCGTTCAACCGGAGCTCGCGTTCCGCGATCGCGCGACTGTCGCGTGGGTCGGTCCGCGCAACGTGCACGGCGAATTGCACGAGCACGACGAGCCCGATCACCAGCAGGCCCAGCATGGTGTACAGCGTGGCCGGACTGGTCCGATGCCTGCGCCGACGACGCCGGCGCGCTGTTCGATCGGCCGCGCGTGTCGCACGACTCACGGCTGAATTACCCGGTGTCACGCTGCCCATGCTGAGAGTCTAGTGGAATGCCGCAACCGAAGGTGTTGCGAAGCCGCGATCTAAGTTGCCCTCACCTCGACAAAATCAGTGCCGGCGAGCACAAATAATGTACGGCTCAGGTTGCATTAGCCGCCAAAAAGTTGTACCGTGCAGCTCGTCAAACGCGTTGCCAGCAAAGTAATTGGCCGCGTCCCATATGCGCGGGGCTGGAACTCCAACACCCGCGTGCGGTAATGGTGAGTGTTCGGAACGGCCGTGGCTGCATGCCCGCGTTCCCCGCCGTGCTCAACTCCGCTCGGAGGTCGTGATTCCGTCCAAGCGCTCGGTCTGGTCGCAGCTCGCGCTCGCTACTGGTTCGCTGGCAGCGATCGTCGTCGCCGTCAACGTGAGCCGTCCATACTACGTGGCCCGCCAACCCATGGCCGCGGAGCTCCTGGAGCATCGGTACGTCGACTCGACCGTCGCCACAAAGGCGCCATGGCTCACCTCGTCGGGCGAAGTCGCGCTCAAGACGTCGCGATTCCTGCTCGATCGCGAGCTGTTCGCGATGGACCTCCTCCGGACGGGCAAGGTATCGCAGACGCGCGCCCGCGCGTTGGCCGACGTCGCGGTGCGTGAGGCCTACATCCGCAAGGTGCCTCCCGCTCTCGTACTCGGCGTCATGCTGACCGAGAACGACGAGCTCAAGTCGTCCGCCCAGTCGCGTGTTGGCGCGGTGGGACTGATGCAGGTCTACCCGAAGCACTGGAAGGACGCGCTCGGCAAGAAGTTCGGCACCAACGTGCACACCGATTCAACAAACTTGAAATACGGTATCTATATCCTCGGCTGGCTCGCCGGAAAGGCAACCGAGCTGGTCGACGATCAGGATGCCGCGTGGCGCAAGGCCCTGCTGCGGTACAACGGCTGCGTGGTCGGCAGCAACACCAAGGACTGCCACCATTATCCCGACGACGTGCGTCGCCAGGTCCAACAGTCGGCCCGCGCGACGTGCGCTGGCGCCGACTTCGACCACTGTGTCGCCGAGCCGATGTGGGCGTCCCGCCGCGTCGCCGCCGACGACTCGATCGGCGCGCAGGTACGCTGACCCGTCGCGCCGCCGGCGACGTGATCGGCGAGTTATCGACCTCCTCCACAACCGAACCAGTCGCGCTCTCCGTCGAGCGCCTCTCCAAGACGTACGGCTCGACGCTCGCCCTCGACGATGTCTCGCTGGCGCTGGCGCCGTCGGGCTGCCTGGCTCTCGTCGGTGAGAGCGGCTCCGGCAAGACGACGCTCCTCCGCTGCTTCAATCGGCTCGTCGATCCTGACCGCGGCGTCGTGCGCGTGGGCGGGATCGACGTGTCGACGGTGGATCCGGTCGCGCTGCGCCGTAGCATCGGCTACGTGCCTCAGGACGGCGGGCTGCTCCCGCATTGGCGGGTGCGCCGTAACGTGGAGCTCGTGCTCCGGCTGAACGGCGATCCGGCACCGGCACAACGCGCCGACGACGCGCTCCGCCTCGTCGGCCTCGATCCGCAACGCTTCGCCGCCCGGTGGCCGCGTGAGCTCTCGGGTGGGCAACGCCAACGCGTCGCGATCGCGCGCGCACTGGCCGCCGAGCCCGCGGTGCTCCTGCTCGACGAGCCGTTCGGCGCACTCGACGCAATCACCCGATCGGAGCTGCAGGACGTGTTCGCGGCGCTCCGCGGCCGCCTCAAGACGACGTGCGTACTCGTCACGCACGATCTCCACGAGGCATTGTTGCTCGCGACGCACGTCGCGGTGCTTCGCCGCGGGCGAATCGAACAGGTTGCGCCGCCGGCGACGCTCGTCGGCGAACCCGCAACCGAGTATGTCCGCACACTGCTGATTCGCGCGCGCGTCACGCAACTGGCGGAGTCGTCATGATCGCGCTCGTCACGGCGATCGGAATCGCGTGCCAGCTTGGCGGCGCGCAGCCAACAGAGCGGCCAGTCGTCGTCGCGTCGAAACCGTTCGGCGAGTCGTATCTGCTCGCCGAGATGTTCGCGCAACTGCTCGAAGCTCGTGGGCTTCGCGTCGACCGGCGTCCGGGCCTGGGCGCCACCGAGATCGCCTTCCAGGCTCTGCGTTCCGGCTCGATCGATGTTTACCCGGAGTACACCGGCACGGGACTCATTGCCATTCTCGGCAGGCCGCCCGTGCGCTCGGCGAGCGAGGCCTACCAGATCGTATCGCGTGAATTCCGGGCGCGCCACGGAATGCGCTGGCTCGCGCCGCTCGGTTTCGAGAACACATATGCGATCGCGGTGCGTCGCGCGACGGCGGACTCGCTGCACCTGTCGACCTTGAGCGACCTGGCGCGCGAGTCGCCTCGAATTCGAGCCGGCCTCACGCCGGACTTCATCGGGCGAGCCGATGGCTTGCCCGGGCTCGCTCGCGCCTACGGATTGCACTTTGCCGACGTGCGCACGCTGGGACCGGCCATCAAGTATCAGGCCCTCGCCGCCGGCCAGGTCGACGTGATCGATGGCTACTCGACCGATGGCCTGATCGCGCGCTACGACCTCGTCGTGCTCTCAGACGATCGCCACTTCTTTCCGCCGTACCAGGCGGCGGCACTCGTCGGACAGCGGATGGCTCGCGAGGAGCCGCGAGCGATCGCCGCGCTCGATGAATTGAGCGGCCGGTTGGACGAGACGACGATGCGCGCGCTCAACAAGCGCGTCGAAGTCGATGGAGCTCCCGTTGGCGCGGTGGCCCACGACGCGCTCGCGGCTCTGGGACTCGTTGGCGTCTCGTCGACCACACCATCCGCGACGAGCGGGCGGCAGCGGCAGGGAATCGCAACTTATCTGTTCGATCAGCGCGCCACGATCGCGCGCCTCACCGGCCGGCACGTCCTGCTCGTGCTGGTGTCGCTGCTCGTCGCGATTGCGCTCGCGGTACCGCTCGGGCTCGCGCTGGAGCGTATGACCGGGCGCGCTGAGTCGGTGATCCGCGCCGTGGGCGTGCTGCAAACACTGCCCGGCATCGCGCTGCTCGCTTTCATGATCCCGCTGCTCGGCATCGGTGTGGGGCCGGCGCTCGTGGCGCTGGTGCTGTACTCGCTCTATCCGATCGTTCGAAACACCTTCACCGGCGTGCGCGACGCCGATGCCGCCGCGGTCGCGGCGGCGCGCGCCCTCGGCATGACCGACTCACAGATCCTGCGCGACGTGCGGCTGCCGCTCGCGGCGCCCGTGATCATGGCCGGTATACGAACCGCCGCGGTGATCGACGTGGGCACTGCGACGCTGGCCGCGTTCATCGGCGCGGGCGGCTTGGGCGAGCCGATCGTCTCCGGGCTGGCCCTCTCCGACACGCGCATGATTCTGTCGGGTGCGATTCCGGCCGCGCTGCTCGCGATCGGCGTCGACGCCGCGCTGGCGCTCGTCGAGCGATTGACGCGACCGGGCGGGCTATGACGTCGCCGCGCCGCCCGCACCCGCCGCGTACTTTGCGCGAATGCGCACGGTGCGCTCGAGATCGTCGCGAGTTTGGAGGATCTTCTGTCTGAGGTCGGTCGGCAGTTGCGGATGGCGAGCGAGGAATGCGTCGATGTCGCGCAACGCCTCCGGTGATCGCTGTCCGCCGATGAACGAGCCGAGCCACGACCCAAGGAAAAAGATCCGGCGATTGCGCTGGATCCACGGCAACGTATCGAGCGCGGGGACGAGATACGGCAGGGTGAGCGTCGCCTGATCCGGCGCGTTGAACGCGCGCAGGCTCGCCGTCACCCAGTCTTCGTTCAGCGTCGAGTCGCGGAAGTAGCGGTCGAAATATTGTTTCTTCACGCCGGCCGCGGGCCGGCCGGCACCGGCCACAAAGGCGCTTCGCGTGCTGCTCGTTGTGGTATCGCGCCGCCGCTCGCCCGCGATCAGCGCGTCGGCATTCGACGCGCCGCGCTCGATGAGGTGCGTCACGATTGCCCACCGTGTCGGCTGACGGAGCGGAAGGCCGGCAGTCGACGCGCTGTCCAGCCAAGCGCCCAGGCGACGCACGGCGCCCGGCGTCTCGGCCAGCGCGATGTAGGCGTCGAGCTGGCTCTTTCGCATTCCATAGCCGCGGTTGGCGTTTGATGCTCCGGCGAGTAGCAGGTTTTCAGCGGATCCCGCGATTGCCTGTCGCTGCGCATCGGAGAGATAGCCTGCTACCGCGCGCGTGAGACGCTGCACGATCCCGGCGGCGATCTGCTCGTCCGGCTCGGCGGGGAGCTCGCGCATTGCCGCGGCGATGAACTCCGACGGCGCGAGCCGCGCGTCGCGCACGAGATCCCAGAGCGCGCCCCACAGCATCGCGCGAAGGAACGTGTCGTGCACCGCGCCGACGTGCGCCGAGAGCCATTTGGTGCTTCGCGGATCGAGCATCACGAGACCGTACGCATTGTCGTTCGCGTTGGCGAACACGAAGTCTGGCGCGGGCCGCCCCGCCGCCGCAGCGACGACGGTCGTTTCGGCCTTGATCTCCACCGGGATCGATACCGGTTTGCTGCCGTTGGTCCAGAGCACGACCTCGGTGCGCATCGGCCACACGCCGCGACCCGACAGCGGCTGCGCCGGATGCTGGATCAATGCGAGTTGTTTAACAAAGCCATTGGCCACGTCCAACCGCTGCTCGACCACCGGCATTCCCGGTCGCAGGATGTACTGGCGCCCCCAGTCGGCGAGCGAACGATGCGCTGCCTTGCCGATCGACCCGAGCAGATCCTGCCACGTGGCATTGTTGTACGCGTGCCCGCGCAGGAAGTCGTGCAGCCCGGCGCGGAATGCCGCGTCGCCCACGAGGTAGTTGAGCTGTTTCAGAATGCCCGGCGCCTTGTTGTAGACGATTGCGCCGTAGTTGCTCTTGGCCTGGTCGAGGTTGCCAAGCTGCTGCCAGACCGGTGTCGTCCCGGTCGTCTGATCGACATCGTATGCCGCTGGCTTGTTGCGGAGGTAGAACGACATCCACGGGTTCGGCAGCCGCTCGATGTCCTGCATCTTGGCCGCCATGTAGGTGGCGAAGCCCTCCTTGAGCCACAGATCGTCGAACCAGCGCATCGTGACATCGTCGCCGAACCAGTGGTGCGCCACTTCGTGGTAGATCGTGGCGCGGCGTCCAAGCCGCTGGTTGAGCGTGGGCGGCTCGCGGTAGATGAAAGATTCCTCGTTGAACATCGTGACGCCCGGGTGCTCCATTCCGCCGAACGGGAAGGCGGGCGACAGCATGTACTGGAACTGCTGGAACGGATACGGCACGCCGAAATACCGCTCGAGCGAGGAGAGCGCCGACCCGACCTGCTGCTGCAGCGAATCGACCTCGACCTCCCGTGCGCGCGACTCGCGCACCCAGAGGTTGGTTCGGCGCGGACCGCCGCTGAACTGGTGCCACGGGCCGGCGGCGAATGCAAAGAGATACGTCGGCAGCGGATCGGTCTCGCGAAAGCGATATCGCGCCGCCGTGTGCACGGTGTCGACGTGTTCCGTGATGCCGTTGGCGAGCGCGCGCCAGCCGACCGGAGTCGTGAGCGTCAGCGTGAGCCGAGCCTTGAGATCGGGCTGATCGAAGCAGGGAAAGAGCGCGTTCGCGTCGGACGGGACGAGCAGCGTGTAGAGATAGTCCTGGCCATCGTGATCGTCATGGAAGCGGATGATGCTGGCTCCCGCGGGCGCGATCAGCGATTTGAACTTCGCGTCGACGACGTTCTCGCCGAGTCGGATCTCTCGCGCCGGTATCTTGAGGTGCGCGCCGTTGAACGCGGCTCGTGACACGACCCCGTTCACCTTCACCTCGCTCAGGCTCGGGCCTCGGAAGTCGACGACGACATCGCCGCGTTGCTTGACGGCAAACCGGATCGCCATGGACCCGCGCGCCGTATCGCGTTCCGTCACACTGAGCGACAATTGGTATCGAACCGATCCCAGCTGCGAGGCGCGCTGGGTCGCCAACTGCCGCGAAATGCCCGGGCCCATGATCGGGTCGGGCGCCGTGGACCGGGGGCCGCCGGTCGTGAAAGTAGCGCTGGCGACCAACGCGGGCGCGAGGATGAGTCGACTGATCGGATGCATGCAGGACGCTATGGAGCACGCGCTTCGCGAGGCAAGTCCTCAGCCCTACATTCCCGGCCATGATATTCACCGTTCAGCTGCTGCACGCCGACGCTCTGCCCCCACGTCGCGCGACCGAGGGGTCGGCCGGCTACGACTTGTGCGCGTACCTGCGTGGGAGGACGGTCCGGTGCTCCGACGGACAGCGCATGTGGGATGCGAGCGCCGACGCCACCGACACGGCGACGTTCGACCTCCCGCCAGGCGTCGCCGCGCTCATCCCGCTCGGCTTCAAGGCGCGGCTGCCGCACGGGATCGAGGCGCAGATCCGACCGCGCAGCGGTACGAGCTTCAAGAAAGGCCTGGCGATTCCCAATGCGCCTGGGACGATCGATTCCGACTATCCGGAGGAGTGGATGGTGATCGTACGCAACCCGACTCAGGCGGTCATTCGGATCGCGCACGGCGAGCGGATCGCGCAAGCCGTGTTGTCGCGCTACGAGGTGCTGCCCGTCGAGGAGGGGAGTGTGGCGGTGACGACGGAGAGGGTGGGGGGCTTCGGAAGCACAGGGGCATAGCGTTGGAGCCATACGCCCTGGCCGGCCCAAAAACGGCGGGGGCCGCCGCACGGTGTGCGACGGCCCCTCAATCCTTTCACCGGAACTGACAGGCTTCCGGCGCTCTAAGCAATACGAAGACGCAGCTTAGCGGCTTCCGGCGATCCTGCCGTTACGTGTTCCGTTAGACAATGGATCACCTCCTCGATTTTTTGGGTTCGACATGACTGCGCGGCGGTACGAACCGCGAGTACCGCAACGAACAATGGTACCCTAGCATTCGCGCGGGGGTTCCGCAACAGCGAGCTCCAGAACTTCGGATCCTCGACTCACGTAAGGCTTCTCGATGGCTATCGTCGGTCGCCCACTTCCACTCCGCGCCTCCTCCGGCTCGCGCCGAAACTCGTACTTCAATGCGAGCCGCTCGCCGCGGTACAGCGTGTTGTTCGCGCTCCCGCTGCTTTTGGGCTACGAGGCTCTGGCGGCGGCACTGGCAAGGCCTGGCAAGGCCGAACTGCGCAACGGCGCCGACGCGATCCTTCGCGGTGCGTTCACGGCGATCGCCGGCCCGCATGGCGCGCTCATCTTCATGACGGCGATCATTCTGCTCGGGGTATGGCTCGTCGTGCGAGATCTGAAGCTCAGCAAGGACGGGCTTCGTTGGCCGATCTTCGCCTTCATGCTCGCCGAGGCGACGGTATTGGCCGTTGTCTTCGGATTCGTCATCGGCATCACGACGGCCAAGCTCCTCGGCTCGTTCCACGCATTGAGCATCACGTCGTTGAGCGTCGGCCCGATCGAGCGAACGAGCTGGGCGACGCGGCTCATGCTGTCGCTCGGAGCCGGGCTATACGAGGAACTGTTCTTCCGAGTTCTGCTCGTCTCGGCCCTCGCCGCCGGCGCTCGCATCGTGCTTGGGCTCGGACGCCGAGGCGCCGGGGTGATCGCCGCAACCGTCGGGGCGTTCATCTTCTCGGCCTTCCACTACATCGGACCTTACGGGGACCAGCTGCAACTCCAGTCCTTCGTGTTCCGGATGCTGAGCGGACTCGCCTTTAGCGGGCTCTATTTGATCCGTGGCTTCGGCATCACGGCGTGGACGCACGCGCTGTACGACGCGATGCTACTGCTGGCGTAAACCGGGCGGGGGAGCGAAAGACGGGCGGTGGATCGAAAGCCGAATTAGGGTCAGAGTCGAATTAGCCGCGGCTAATTCGACTCTGACCCTAATTAACAAATTGACTCTGACCCTGATAACCCCTCGAGGGCCCGCGCGAACTCTTGGATCACCTCGGCGGTCGCCCTCACTTCGTGAATCCCGGCGACGCTCTTGCCCGCCTGCCAGTACTCGTTCGCCCCGGCAGAGGTCAGTGCCGAGTGTTTGAGCCGGCGCAGGGAGGTCAGTGCGTAGAGGCTCCGCATCCAGTACTTCATCTTGCGGTGCCGGAGCATGTACCGGGCGATCGGGCCGGCGCGCGTCCCGAGTCGGCGGATGTAGTCGTTGTTGATCACCGAGACCGGGAGGCCCGTCAGCCGCTCGGTGAGCACGATGTCGCTGGCGTCGGCGTCCACGATGGCCTGCTTGTACGCCGGATGAGCCAGGCATTCGGTCGTTGCGATGAAACGCGTGCCCATCTGCACCCCGTCGTAGCCAAGCTCCATCATCCGCCGGAAAGTCGCCGGATCGCCGACCCCGCCGGCGCAGATGACCGGCAGACCGAACTCTCGCAGCTCGTCCAGTAAGGCCTGGGGTGAGCGCCGGCCGGCGTGGCCTCCGGCCACGTTGTTGACCGCGATCAGCCCGTGAACGCCGCCTTCCAACGCCTTGACTGCCCACTTCCGTTCGGTCACATCGTGGTAGACAACGCCGCCAACCTGGGCGGCCTTGTCGACGACCCACCGTGGATTGCCGAGCGACGTAATGAAGAAGCGAACCCCTTCTTCGAGAGCGATGTCGACCCACCGCTCGAGACGCTCGCGATAGTGCGCCGACGATTTTTCGATCAGCGCGTTCATGCCAAAAGGGCGGGTGGTGAGACGCTTGATCATCCGCAGCCCTTCCCGAAAATCGTGGCCGTACACGTACGTCATCGACACCGGCTGCACGACGCCGATCGCTCCGGCATCGGAGGCGGCGGCGACGAGCTCTGGGTTCGAGCAGGGGTACATCGCGCCGCAGATGATGGGGACTTCGATCCCAACCTGGCGCGTAAAGCGGGTCGATAGGCGACTCACACGTGGCCCTCGAAGCGTATTTCGCGTCGACAAAAGCGCGAAAAATTCATGTTGATAGCAATATGCTAAAGGGGTTGATGACAGTCGCTAAATGCTGTTGCCATTTTTGCTGTTCTGGCGATATCACAAATTTCAATGCGGCTTGCACGGAGCCGGTCGCGCCGCTTGCGCGGGCCAACTCGCGGCTACGATGTGCCGGGTTCAACCGAGGCGCGCTCGCACGTCGAGCATCGTCTGCGGGTCGTCCGTGATGATGCCGTTGATGCCGGCCTTCCACAGCCCTTCGGCAACTTCCGGCTCATTGATCGTCCACACGTGCGTCGCGACTCCGACGGCGCGCGCGACGCGAGCCAGCCGAAGCACGGGCACCGGAATGCCGCGATACCACGGCGGAATACATAACGCCGAGTATGGCAACTTGGCAGGAGGGCTACCCAAAAGAGCGCGTGGTAGGAGTCGCGCGACGTCGCCGAATGATGCGCCGGTGAGCAGCCGGGTTCCCCGGAATGGGGCGACCGCGTCCATGTCGGTCGAGTCCATCAGCACGCGGTCCGTGGCGCCGTAGCGCTCGATCAGGCGAAGCGCTCCTTCGACTGCCGTGGCGACCTTGACCTCGATCAGCAGCGGGATCGACTGGTAGCGCTGGAGCAGCTCCTCGAACGTTACGATGCCGATGCCCTGGCCGCGGTACGGGTAGGTGACCCCATCTCGGGTGAATCGGGCGCCGGCATCGACCTGGCGCAGCTCGGCAAGCGTCATGGCGGCCACGGTGCCGGTTCGGTCGGTCATCCGGTCGACCGTCGGGTCGTGGTTCACGACCACGACGCCATCCCGCGTGACCCTCAGGTCGAACTCGATCGCGTCGACCCCGAGCGATACGGCGTGGTCGAACGACGGGAGGGTGTTTTCGGGGAAGTGCGCGGACGTGCCCCGGTGGGCAATGACAAGGCGGGCGGTGGGGTCGCTGAGTACGTTCACGCGCCGCGACCCACCGCCCGCCGATTCTTCACTTCCTTGAAAGCTCAGTACGCGTACTGAATGCGCGTCATGATGAGGGCGCCGATGGCCGGCACGCCGACGAAGGTCGGCACCCTGTGGTCCAGGATGTTCGTCGCGCTCACCGACCAGCGCGGCGACCCTCGCACCGGCAGCACCCACGACATGCTGGCATCCAATAGCGCGTTGACAGGGACGGGCGGATACGGGACCGCGGTGCCGAGGTTGTAGGAGTTGAACACGCCCGAGTTGACCGGGAATGCGTCGGCGTATCGGCCGCGGAGCTCGGCGCTGTAGCCATGGGTCTGATTCTCGTAGCGGAGGGTCGCGGTCGCGCGATGCTTCGGCGTGTTGGAGGTCAGCGGGTTTGCCGTGGTCGCGCCCGGCGCGTCCGTCCAGACGTTCTTGTCCAGATGCGAGTACGTCGCCGAGAGAGTCCAACCCGGAACGAGGAGCAGATCCGCTGACAGGTCTTGCCCGGCGACGTTGACGAATCCCGTAGCGTTCTGATACGAGAACACCAGGTACGGCTGATCGTAGAGCGAGCTTTTGAATGCCGTAGCGCCGACCGGAACCTGGGCCATGATCTTCGCATAACCGGCGGCTAGGGCAGCGGCCTGCGCTTGCGCTGTAGCCGGTGGAATACCCTGGGCAATCATGGCCGCCGCGATGTTCTGTCCAAGGTACGCGGCGAGCTGCTGCCCATTGAGCAGCACCCCCGGGTTGAGGATCTGAGTCGTCGGCTCGGCTGGCCGCTTCTGGAACCAGACGTCCGCTTCGAGCCCAAGCCGTTTACCCAGGAATCCTTTGTACCCGACCTCCCAGGTGTTTGAGAATGTCGCACCGAGGGCCGGATAGTCGCCGGGGACGGTCGTCAACGGCTGCGAGGTGTTCAGGTCGACCAGGACGCTTCCCACATTCGCATCGGTCGGTTTGAGCCCCTGGATGTATGGCAGCGCCGCCAGGAGCGTTTGGCGCGCCGTCTCGCCGCCCGCGCCGAAGGCGCTGGCCGGCAGTGACTTGATGACTGCGGCGAACGCGCTCAGGCCGCCGAGTGCCGCTTGTGGAGTGAGAAAGCCGGGGTATGCCGAAGCCGCGGACACGCCGACCAACTGCCCCGGGATGTAGGGCGACCGCATACACAATGAGCCGTAGGGCCCGGAGCTCGTGCACGTCTTGGCGAACTGCCAACCGATCTTTGGAGGGTTGCCGAAAATCTGCACTGGCATGCCGGGCGCCGGCGTCCGCCCGGAGTACTGATCGAGGAAGAACGAGAACGACGTCGGCGAGGAGTAGGCGCGGTTGAACGTCACACGGAACGTGTTGTTCGAGTCCGGCTTGATGATCACGGCGGCGCGCGGCGAGAACTGGGAGCCCGTAATGCGCGAGTTCGCATCGACGCGGGCCGCGGCCAGGAAGTCGATCTGCTTCGTGATCGCGGTCGTGGACTGCAGGTAGCCGCCGTACTCGTTGATGTTGTCATCCGACTCGTTGCGGCCGTTGATCGTCCGCTCGGTCTGCGGTCGAGTGGCGAGATACTCGCCGCCGAACACCAGCTTGGTGCGCCCGATCTTCGTTCCCTGCTGAAGCTGCCCGGCGAGAATGCTCGAGCGATCGACGACGGGGATGCCGCTGCGCAGGTAGTAGGTGCCGCTGGCGTCCGAGCCGTTGTCGTTTCCAGAGTTCGACTTGTCGTAGAAGACCTGGGCGAAAAGCCCCTTGTGGTGCAGGCGCTCCTGGAAATTCAGATAGCTCCAGTTGCGGGCTTCTGCGGCACCGAAGGTGGTCGTGATCTCGCGCGCGCGGCCGATCATCGAGTAGCCGACGGTGCTGATCAACTGGGTCTCCTCTGTTGGCCGGAAGTCGACCCGTCCCTCGCCGCTGTAACGGCGCACGTTGAAGTCATGAGTCACGGGTTGGCCGCGGCGCTCGGTCGGAATTCTCGTGTCCGTGCTCGAGTACGTCGTGGGTTCGTTCGGATCGATGTACTCGAAGTCGCGCGCCGTGAACGCCTCGCCGGAGACTTTGTACGCGAGCTTGTCGCCGGCGAAGATGCCGGCGTGGCGAACGCTTCCGCGGATCAGATCGCGATTGCCGCCGTCGACCGTGAGCGTGGTTCCCGGTGAGTCGAACGGCGACTTGGTGATGACGTGCAGCACGCCATTGCCCGAGTTCGGGCCATACAGCGCCGCCGCGGGTCCCTGCAGCACTTCGATGCGATCGATGTCCTCGTTCGTTCCGGTGAACAGCAGCGGCACATTCACGCGCAGCGAGGGCACGTTGGCGTAGCGGTAGTCCTGCAGCGTGAGGAGCTGCGTCGAGAAGGCGTTGTTGAATCCGCGCGAGACGATGTTGGACTGGGCGATGCCGCCGGTGGAAATCGAGAGCCCAGGCACCGCCTTGAGGTGATCGGCAATGGTCAACGACGGTCGCTCGGCGATCTGCGTCGCGCTCACCACCGAGATGGGGTTCGGCGAGTCCTGAATCCGCTCGGGTTCAGCGCCTGCGGTTGCCGTCGTGACGACCTGCTCGAGCTGCCGGGCGATGGGGAGCATCGCGAAATCGAGCGTCGTCGTCTGGCCGGCCCGCACCACGACGCTGTCGATGCGCTTGGGCGAAAGGCCGATGCGCGCCGTGACCAAAACGCTGTAGGTGCCCGCGGGCAGATTGGATAG
Organism: Gemmatimonadaceae bacterium; assembly: GCA_035469245.1. Lineage (GTDB taxonomy): Bacteria > Gemmatimonadota > Gemmatimonadetes > Gemmatimonadales > Gemmatimonadaceae > JAQBQB01. The sequence goes on along the minus strand of DATISA010000079.1, from coordinate 14,854 downwards.
TTGATACGCGCCGTCCGCGGCAGAGCGGACCGACCCGGAGCCGCCGCCGCCCGACCGGGATGCATTCACCAGCGCGCCGGTGACCGGCTCGCCGGAAACCTGCTCTGTGATGCGTCCGCGGATGCCGCCGGTTTGCGCGGCCGCCGCGCTCGCGGCGAATGCCAGGACCATCGCCGTCATCGAAACGCTACGGAGTTGGATTGCTCGAGCTCCGAGACGCAGGATGCTGATGTGGGGCATGCACAGCCTCCAGGGAGGGAAAAACACGGGCGGACCGAAGCGTCGCGCCGGAGGAGTTCACACGGACTCGATCTTATGACGCGAGCCGAGAATTACAAGTACGTCAGCTGTCGTAGTCATTGCCTGCAGGGGCCAAACCGCCATGCACAAATGAACCTTTGCGAGCCCATGTCGCGTCACGGGTTCAGGACGAGCGACACGTAGGCACGCACGCGGTGCCGGAATGGTGGATCGAGCGACTCGCCCACCCCGATCTGTCCGCGCGCGGCCGGGGTGCCGGCGACGGGTATCGCCGGGACGGAGCCCGACCACTCGAGCCCCACGACCCGATACCAGGTTTCGAACGACCGGTTCCGCGGCGCGGTACTGGCCGCCCACACGTAGGGTGCGAGGAGCAGCGTGTTGAGAGAAATACGATACGCAAAGACTGATGGACCGACGCTGATCGCCTCGGGGAGCGCGGGCATCATGACGCGCTGGCTCAATAGATCGTGGTTGATCAACGGCGATGGACCGCCGCCGAGCGAGAACTGCTCGAACGGCGGCGCGGCGGCGCCAGTGAAGCCATAGACCCCGCTCGCCGAGACCGGAATCGTGCCCGGACCGGACGTCGCGATCGCTGCCGTGAACGTCGTGCGCTGGAACCTCGTATCGAAAGAGCGGCCGTCGGTTCGCGTCGCGCCCAGCGATTCGGAGAGCGCTGAGCGCGCGCCGCGTTGTATCCATGTCGCACTCAGATCCGCGAAGGCGAGGCGACGCGTGGTCGCCGTGGCGATCATCGGCGTGAGCGACGGGATCTCGAGGCTGTCGCGCGCGACACTGGCGCCGAGCTTGTAGCGTACCGCCCACGTGTCGGACGACAGGTCGTTCGTGATCGCGAGCTCGAGGCCGTGCATCCATGTGTCGAACGCGAACGGTCGAGCGACCGGCGTTCGCGTGGCACTCTGCCGTTCGGTCGCCGCGAACAGGTTCAGCCGAACCGTCGGCCTGAGGCCACGCCACGCGAACCCGAAGTTCGCGCCGCGCCAGTGCGCCGGATCGCCGACGGCAAACTGCTCGAGCATTTCGCTCCGGCCGATGATGTCGCTGCTCACCAGCGCCAACACGGCGCTCGCACCGTCCGCGTCGGCATGCGGTGCCGGAATCCAGCGGAACAAGCGCGGCCCAAACCCGAACGATTTGGGCTCGGAGACGGGGTTGACGCTCGCGATCCGCGACGGCGCAACCGGAATCGGCGCGGCCGGCGCGAGCGACGCGTCAAGGACGGTCGGAGCAGTCGTGGTCGATGCGCTTGCCATCCGTCTGACGTCGTAGCCGCGCGAGTAGAGGGACAGAAACCAGACGCTGCGATCGCGCGGATTCGGTTCGGGCGCGACGGCGGCACCGGTCGCGTTCGACAGCCCGGTCCGCGTCCCCGTCGCCAGGTCGATGCGCACGACGTTGGGAGCGCCAGTGGCATCGCTGGTGGCAACGAGCGTATTCTCATCGATCCACGCCGCGTCGTACTCGTTTCCGCCCGCGGTTCCCGGCACGTCGCGGCGCGACCGGCTTGGCGTCGCGAGATCGATGATGACCAGTCGCCAGCCGTCGGTCGTGTGCATCGACGCCACGGCTCGGGCGCCGCCGGGCGACACGCGGGGCCGGTAGAAGGAGATGCGGGGGTCGCCCGGCTGGAACGCGGTCACGCGCCCGTCAGTCAGATTCACCAGCACGACACCGCAGGACCCGCCACGGCATTGTGTCGCGACCGCCGACCGGCCGTCGGGCAGCGGGTCGGGATCACGGACCGCCGCGCCGTGCGTGACACGGTGCACAGATCGCTGTCGAGGATTCCATAAATAGAGATCTGGCGAGAGTGTGCCATCCAGTCGCCGCGCGTTGCGCCAGAGCACGACTCTCCCGTCGCGCAGAAATCGTGGGCCTTCGTACGGCGCGCCGCCGCGAGCGCGAAGCGTGGCGAGCGCGCGCTTCGGCGGCGGAAAGATCGGCCGTTCCGCAACGTCCTCCGGATCGCGCGCGAGCAGAATCGAATCGCGCCGCGCTTTCCCGCTGTCGGGCTCGGGCGCCGCGCCCCATATCACCACGCGCGACGGGGCCGTGGCGGAGCGCAGCACGAGCGCCACGCGAGCCCCGTCGGGCGAGATCGCCGGATCGCCCGTCGTCCAGGCGAGCCGCTGCACGATCTCGCCGGTGTCGGGAACGGCTGCGCCCATCGCGCGCTGAATCTCGACGGCCTTGCCGGTCACCTCGGTCGTGAACCGGCCATACAGGGCGCGCGGGGATTCGCCGAACACGCCGACGAAGGCCTCGTCGAACGTCCGATTCTGCCGCGCGCTGAGGCGGCGCCAAAGATGCACGAGGCTCGAGTCGCCCTGCCTGCGCACCAGCCACTCCAGGAACGCCGATCCGGCGAGATACGCGAACTCGCCGCCCTCGTAGCTGCCCGAGGCATTGAGCTGGTCATAACGCGGTAGCTGCCCCTCGAGGGCCCACTGCCTGAGAAACGCGGCCCGCCAGGCACCGTGCGGCCGGCCGGACCCTGTGACCTGTCCCTCGATGTACGTGGCGTAGCCTTCTACTGCCCATCGCGGCGCGCGCAGCGCGATCGGGCCCAGGTCCACGGGCAGCGCCCTCCACACGAGCCGCGTCAACGGATTGCGCGACGGCCGGGTGAGGTGCGCGATGTGCCCGAACTCGTGCGACACGAGCATCTCGCCCCAGTCGCGAAAATCGCCGATGTCCTCGCGCGGGTCGGGCGGCGTTGCCCAGAGGTTTATGATCGGCCGATTGAGGAACGGCCACGCCGATCCGTTGGAGGTAGCGTACGGATCATCGACCACGACGTGCGTCTTTCGCGCCGGCGCGTAGCCTACGACTCGTGCGACAGCGGAATCGATCGCGTCAGCGCGCGAGGCGACGTCACGCGTCCATGCCTCGAGCTCCACGGGATAATGAAACGCGAAGTGCCGCGTCTCGATCGTGCGCCACTCGAGCCAGGAACGGACAGTGAACTGCGCTTCGAGCGGGCGTCCCGCCTCGGAGAGCGCGATGGCGGCAAAAGCCGCGGCGATCCGCCCGAGACGACAAAGGACGGGGAAGATCCCCGTCCTCGTGCGATTCTTCATTCGAGTCGTGGCCAACGACGCGCGACAGGCGCGTGCGATCAGGCCGTCGGCCGGCGACCGCGGCCGAGCCGGTCCTGCAACCACGTCGCGGGAATGATGAACAGCGGCGTGAGAAAGAAGCCAAGCAGCGTGTTGAGCCAGATCAGCGCGATGTAGAAGCAGCCGAGCGCGAGACCGACCCACAGCGTTCCGAGCGGACCATGAGTTTCCAAAACGAGCGCTCCTGACAGGTGACCCGACGCGCGGAAGTATAGTCGGACTGTGAGATGCGTTCCAGACCCGACGGGAACGTGCACTATCTTCCGCGAATGCGCGCGTCGATCGTCAGCCGTCTTCAGCAAACCGTCGCCGACTCGCTGGGCGGCGGGTCGCCGATCGTCCTCGCCATCTCGGGCGGCGTCGACTCGATGGTGTTGCTGGACGCGGCCGCCGCTACGGTCCCCGCGAAGCGACTCTGCGTCGCCACGTACGATCACGGAACGGGGCCGGCCGCCACGAACGCCGCGGCGCTGGTCCGGGCGCGCGCCGCGTTGTTGGGGCTCGAGTGCGAGAGCGAGCGTTCGAGGACGCGACTCCGGGGCCGGACGGAAGCCGAGCTGCGGAACGCGCGATGGCGGTTTCTCCGTTCGGTGGCGGCCAGGCGGGGTGCAATCGTGGCGACGGCGCACACGCAAGACGACCAGGTCGAGACGGTGCTGATGCGCGTCCTTCGCGGCGCGGGGGCCCGCGGATTGGCCGGCATGTTCGCGCCGACCGACGTCGTGCGCCCGCTGCTCTCGCTCACACGGCACGACGTGATGCGCTATGCGCGTGCGCGCAACCTGGATTGGATCGAGGACCCGTCCAACCAGTCGCTCGGCTATCTGCGGAATCGCGTGAGGCACGAACTGCTGCCCACATTGCGAACCGTGCGACCGGCGATCGACCGCGAACTGCTCGACGCGGCGCAAGCCGGGGCCGCATGGCGGCGCGACGTCACGGCCTGCGTCGACCGCGTCGTGGCGCCGCGCATCGTTTCCGGCGGGGCCGGCGTTGATGCCGACGCGACCGCGCTGCTGGACTTTGAACCAGACGAGCTGAAGGTGTTGTGGCCGGAGATCGCCGCTCGCGCCGGCATTGCGCTCGACCGACGCGGAATGGAACGGCTCGCATCGTTCACCTCGCACGCACGCGTCGGCGCGCGGATTCAGCTGTCGGGCAGATGGGACGTGGTGCGCTCGCGTGACGCCTTTCAGCTTCGCGCGTCGGGACATTCGCTGCCCGCCGACACGGCGCTGGAGCTTTCCACTGGCACGACGTGGGACGGCTGGGCGTTTCGAGCCATCGACGATGCACCACGAGAAACGCCATGGTCGGCCTGGCTGCCGAGCGAAATGCCTCTGCTGGTTCGCCGGTGGAAGCCGGGCGATGTCATGTGCGTCGGTGCGGCCGGCAGGCTTCGAAAGGTGAAATATCTGCTGTCCGATGCGGGTATTACCGGACACGAACGGGCGCGCTGGCCAGTAGTATTGGCCGGCGATCAAATCGTTTGGATTCCAGGTGTGCGACGGAGCGCCGTCGCAGCCGCACGGTCCGGCCGGCCGGGTTTAGCTTTCGCGTGTGAATACGTCAACCGCTGATCCGCGCCTTCTGGGCCGCGCCGTCCGTCGCATCGTTTATACCGAGGATGAGATCGCCGGTCGGGTTCGCGAGCTCGGGCAGGAGATCACGCGGAGCTACCCGGAGGGCGAGCTCCTGGTGCTCGGTCTCTTGAAGGGGAGCTTTATATTTCTCAGTGACTTGGTCAGGGAGATCGAGCGGCCATTGCAGGTCGATTTCCTGGTGGCCTCCAGCTATGGCGACTCGACGGTGTCGAGTGGTAACGTTCGGCTTCTCTACGACCCGGAAACCGAGCTCGAGGGAAAGCACATTCTGCTCGTCGAAGACATCGTCGACACTGGCCGGACATTGAGCCGGCTGATGGACCTGTTGCAGGCACGGAAACCGCATTCGTTGGAGATCTGTGCCCTCCTGCACAAGCACGTCGCCTCGGAGCTGCGATACCCCGCCCGTTTCATCGGCTTCGATGCACCAAATGAGTTCTTAGTGGGGTATGGGTTGGATCACGCGGAAAACTTCCGGCACATTCCGTATATAGCGAGCTTGCAGTAATGCCTCTTCCAATGCCTCCGAAAAACAAGAAGGAATTCAGCTGGGGTCGGTTCTCCAAGACCCTCTCCTTCTGGATCCTCATCATCCTGATTCCTGTCGTCTTGATCCAGCTGTCGGGGAGCAAGGCCGAGGCGTCGAAGCAGATCTCGTACACGCAGTATCGAGACGAGCTGGAGCACGACAACATTCAGAAGGTCACCATCACGGCTGGCAAGGTCGTGAACGGTGCGCTCAAGCAGCACATCAACGTGGGCGGCCAGGACGTCAAGAACTTCACGGTTCGCCTGCCGGTCGAGAATTCGGAGGCGGAGGTCGCGGCGCTGAACGCAAAGGGCGTGGCGATCGATGCCAAGGACGCCGGGGTGTCCGTCACGGCGTGGGTGCTGAACTTCGTGCCGTGGCTGTTGCTCATCGGCTTCTACCTGTTCCTGTTCAAGCAGATGCAGGCGGGCGGCGCCAAGGCGTTCTCGTTCGGCAAGTCGAAGGCAAAGCTCCTCACGGGCGACACGCCAAAAATCACCTTCGCCGACGTCGCCGGCGCGGACGAAGCCAAGCAGGAGCTCCAGGAGATCATCGAGTTCCTGCGCGATCCGCAAAAGTTCACCAAGCTGGGGGGCCGCCTGCCCAAGGGCGCGCTGCTCGTCGGCCCTCCGGGAACCGGCAAAACGCTGCTCGCCAAGGCGGTTGCCGGCGAAGCTGGCCGTCCGTTCTTCTCGATGTCCGGCTCGGACTTCGTCGAGATGTTCGTGGGCGTTGGCGCGAGCCGCGTGCGCGACCTGTTCGAGCAGGGCAAGGCGCACGCACCGTGCATCATCTTCATCGACGAAATCGACGCCGTCGGCCGGCACCGCGGTGCTGGACTCGGCGGCGGTCACGACGAACGTGAGCAAACGCTCAACCAGCTGCTCGTCGAGATGGACGGCTTCGAGTCGAACGACGGCGTCATCCTGATCGCCGCCACGAACCGTCCGGACGTGCTCGACCCGGCGCTGCTGCGCCCGGGCCGCTTCGACCGACAGATCGTCGTCGATTCGCCGGATCTGCGCGGGCGTGAGGGAATCCTCAAGGTCCACCTGCGCAACAAGCCGATTGCCGAGGACGTGGATATCACGACCTTGGCGCGTGGCACGCCGGGCATGGCCGGCGCCGACCTCGCGAACCTGGTGAACGAGGCCGCCTTGCTCGCCGTTCGTCGCAGCCACGACAAGATTTTCATGAATGATCTCGAGGAAGCGAAGGACAAGGTGATGCTCGGCGCCGAGCGAAAGTCGATGGTGATGAAGGACGAGGAGCGCCGGCTCACCGCGTATCACGAGGCGGGCCATGCGATCTGCGCCATGCGCGTCAAGGGGAACGACCCATTGCACAAGGTGACGATCGTGCCACGCGGACGCGCACTCGGTCTCGCCTTCACGTTGCCCGAAGACGACCGCGTCTCGGTGACCCGTCAGCAGCTCGAGGCCAACCTCGTGATGTCGTACGGCGGCCGTGTGGCCGAGGAGCTCATCTTCGGCTACGATCACGTGACGACCGGCGCGGCGAGCGACATTCAAAAGGCCACGGCCATCGCGCGGCGGTACGTCACGCAGTGGGGACTCTCCGACGCGATCGGTCCGATCCTGGTCGGCGACAACGAGCAGGAACTCTTCCTCGGACGCGAGATTCAGCATCGGCGGGAAGTCTCAGAGCAGACGGCGCAGCTGGTGGACCGCGAAGTCAAACGCGTGATCGACAACGCGTACGTGCGGGCCACGGAGACACTCCGCGCGAACATGAACCTGTTGCACCAGGTCGCGGCCGCGCTTCTCGAGCGCGAGACGCTGACACGCGAGGACATCGAGATTTTGTCGCGCGGCGAAACGCTGCCGCCCCGATCGATGGGCGGACCGCCGTCGGCGGTGGCGCCGGTCACGCAGCCGCTGCTCGAGCCCAAGCGCAGCAACCCGCCGCTGCTCGGAGGGCCGGAGCCGAGTCCGGCGTGATCGGTGGAGGGAGCCTCGCGAGAGGCTCCCTTTTTTGTTGGCCCGCGGCGCGCGGCTTTCGGCTTAGCGGTCAGCTTCGGCCCGCGGCTGACTGCTCACGGCTATCGCTCTCGGTTATCAGCTCGTGGCTATCGGTCGCGGCTGGCGGCTCGGCTGGCGGCTCGGCTGGCGGCTGTGCTTTCGGCTTTCCGCGTGGCTGTCGGCTGACAGCATGAGCCGTCAGCCGAAGCCGGTCGCCGCCATCTGCCAGCCGACAGCCAAAGCCGTGAGCTGTCAGCCGAGGGCCGAAGCAGACAGCCGAGCCGAAAGCCGTGAGCCGAGGGCCGCCGCAAATTACGTTTCTCGAATGCATTGGCGGCATGCCACCGGAGTTCTCGATCTCGACGTCCCCCGCGTCGTCGGCATCGTCAATGTCACGCCGGACAGCTTCAGCGACGGTGGTCGATTGCAGTCGGTCGACGACGCACGCCGGCTGATCGATCGCCTGATCGCGGAGGGCGCGGACGTCATCGACATCGGTGGCGAGTCGACGCGGCCGCAGGGCGCCACGCCCGTCACGCTCGACGAGGAGCTCCGGCGCGTGATTCCGGTCGTAGAAGCCGCGCGCGCCGATCACCCGGACGTGCCGCTCTCCATCGATACGGTGAAGTCCGAAGTTGCACGGGAAGCCCTCGGGGCCGGGGCCTCGATCGTCAACGACGTCTCGGCGTTCCGTCTCGATGCCGGCATGCCAAGGGTGTGTGCGCAGCACGGCGCGGGCGTGGTGCTCATGCACTCGCGTGGCGACGTGTCGACCATGGCGACCTTCGCACACGCCACGTACGGCCCCGACGTGCCGGGCGACGTCGTGGCCGAGTTGATTCACGCCGCCGCGCGAGCGGTAGGCTGCGGCATTGCGCGCGACCGGATCGTGCTGGATCCGGGCATTGGCTTTGCGAAACGCCGCGAGCACTCGCTGGCCCTGCTGGCGCACCTTCGCCGCCTGGCGATTCTCGGCTTTCCCGTGTTGGTCGGTGTGTCGCGCAAGCGCTTCATCGGCGAGATTACGCGCATGGATGCGCCGGCCGAGCGGGTGTTCGGCACGGTCGGCGCAAACGTGGCCGCGCTGGAGCGCGGTGCGCGGTTGTTCCGCGTCCATGACGTGCGGGCCTCGCGGCAAGCACTGGACGTGGCGTGGGCCATCCTGCAGACCGAGCGGGCATGAACCTTTACGAACAGTTTCGATTACTGCATCCAGGTTGGCGCGACGTACTCGAGGTCGCGGTGGTGAGCTTCGCGATCTACCGCGCGTTGCTCCTCATCCATCGTACGCGCGCGATGCAGGTGCTGACCGGACTGCTCGTCCTGGCCATGGCGTACGGCGTCGCATACCTGCTGCAGCTCAGCATGATCGTCTATTTGCTGACGCTCGTATTCAGCTACGGCGCAATCGCGTTGCTGGTGGTGTTCGCACCGGAGCTTCGCGCCGGCCTCGCGCAGATCGGCCGATCGCCGATGGCGCGGTTCTTCACGCGAATGCGCGAGACCGAAGTCGGCGACCAGGTGGCGGAGGCCGTCGAGCGCCTGAGTCGTTCCGGGATCGGCGCCATCATCGCGATCGAGCGTGAGGTCTCGCTCGAGGAGTACATCCATTCCGGATCGGACATGCAGGCCAAGGTGTCGGCCGATCTCCTGGCGACGATCTTCACGCCGTACTCGCCGCTGCACGACGGCGCGGTGATCATCCGGGGTGACATGATCGTCGGGGCAGGGTGCATTCTCCCGTTGTCGCAAACGGAATTGATCGACCGTTCGTTGGGGACGCGGCATCGCGCGGCGCTCGGCTTGAGCGAGGAGACCGATGCGATAGTCGTCGTCGTGTCCGAGGAGACGTCGGCGATCACCGTCGCCGCGTCCGGCCGCCTGTGGCGCGACTTCACTTCTCCGCAGGTACGCGACCTCGTCGCCGGACGGCCGCTGCGGGACGTGGCGCAAAACGCCGAACTCGAAGTCCCATTGTGACGGGTCGGCGCGCGGCGTGGCTCGTCGGCGCCGTGCTGCTCGCGGTGTACGCGTCGACGCTCGCGCCGAGCGCCACGTTCTGGGACGCCGGCGAATTCATCGCCGCCGCGCACTCGCTCGGGATTCCACACCCTCCTGGCACACCGCTGTTCGTGATCGCGTTGAATGCGTGGGCGCGGTTGTGGAGCGCACTGCCATTCGCTGTCGCGACGAACTCGTTCTCGGCCGTCTGTACCGCGGCAGCGGGTGCGCTCACCGCGCTCGTGGTCGCGCGCAGCACGGGCGCCCCGACCGCGGCGTTCGCGGCCGCGCTCACCGCGGGCGCGATGTCGACGGTGTGGCAGAACGCGACCGAGACCGAGGTGTACGCGGCATCGCTGCTGCTGTCGGTCGCGAGCATCGCGAGCGCGGATATGGCGGGACGAACCGGCGAGCGACGCTGGGTGCTGCTCGCCGCATACCTGCTCGCCTTGGCCGTCCCCGTGCATCTGAGCGCTCTCGTCGCCGCGCCTGTGGTGATCCTGCTGGCCGCCGATCGGTTGGAGGGCGGGACGGACTGGAACGCGGCGTTCACGCTCCTCGGAGTCACGGTCGCCGTTGCCGGCATCGGCCGAGTCTCGGCGGCGCTGATCGTGGTTGGAATCGTTTTCACAATCGGAGCGACGGTCGCGCGCTCGGCCCAGCGCATCGAGTGGAAGACACCCGCGGCAGCGCTCGTGCTCACGATCGTGGCGAGTACCGCGCTCGCGTACCTGATGGTGCGTGCTGCGCAGGACCCGGCGATCAACCAGGGCAATCCGCGCACCTTCAGCCAACTGGCCTACGTGGTGGGCCGCAAGCAGTACGCGGTGCCGGGCATGTGGCCGCGCGAGGCGCCCGTCTGGCTTCAGATCGGGAACTGGTTCGAGTACGCGGATTGGCAGTTCGCCCTGGTGCTCGGTCCCACCGTGATTCCGACGGTCGCGCGGGTGCTGGCGACGCTCGTGTTCGCGGCGCTCGGCGTCGTTGGCAGCGCCTGGCATCGCCGCGCCGACCGACGAACATGGCGCGCGGTGGGCCTTCTTTTTCTGTGCGGCTCGTTGGGCGTGATCGCGTATCTCAACCTGAAAGCCGGTCGCTCATTCGGGTGGCCGTTCATCCCGCAGGATGCGCGACACGAAGCGCGCGACCGTGACTATTTCTTTGTCCTCGGCTTCTGGGCCTGGGGCATCTGGGCCGGGATGGGTGCGGTGGCTCTCGCCAAACGGTTCGCGCTGCCCAGTGCCGTCGGTGTCGCTGCGTCCGCGCTCCCAATCGCACTCAACTGGTCCGTCGTTAACCGGCGTGTCGAGCCCGATGCGAGCTTGCCGCGCGAACTTGCCGCGACGCTCCTCGATCCGCTCCCGAACCGGGCCGTGCTGTTCGTGGGAGGTGACAACGACACGTATCCGCTCTGGTACGAACAACAGGTAGAGGGGCGGAGGCCGGACGTCACCGTCGTAACGATGCCGCTGCTGGCTGCGCCCTGGTATGTGGACGAGCTTCGCCGTCGCGCGGGCTTGGGTACCGGAGACCGCTTCGAGCAACCGGGGGTCGAGGCGGCGCGGATCGCTTCGGGTGCCCGTGCATCTGGTCGTCCGGTGGCCGTGTCGCTGACGGTTCTGCCGGAAGATCGAATCCAACTATCTAGAGCTTGGACGGTTATTGGAATGGTGGCGATCGATCATTCTGCGTCGCCAGCAAACGATAGCCTAAGACATACGTCTTCAGAGGTTATCACGATTGACACCGAGAAAGTGCGCGGTGCGGCCCAACGTCTCGGAGCCTGGACGAGCGGGCGATCGCCGCGGCCGCAGCCCGACGCGATTTCAGACTATTTTTCGCGCGTCCTCGGCTGTCCGATCTTGCTGCTGTCACCACGATCACCCGCCCAGCGCGTTTCACTTGATTCACTTTGTAACCTCCGGTAAGTTGCTACGTTATGCCGTTTCCTGACCTCCCGGACCGGCTACGGGACGTCCGCGCTCGTATCGATGCCGCGCGGGGCAAGGGCGGCCACGGACAATCGGTCACAATCGTCGCCGTCACCAAGACGCACGGAGCGGATGCCGTGCGGGCGGCCTGGGACGCAGGGCTCGGCGACGTCGGCGAAAATCGGGTGCAGGAGGCGCTGTCCAAGATGGATTCGGTCTCTGCCCCGGTTCGGTGGCATCTCATCGGACATCTGCAACGGAACAAAGTGAAGTCACTCGGCCGCTTCCATCTCGTGCATTCGGTCGACAGCGACCGGCTGGCCGAGGCCGTGAGCGAGTTTGGCCGTCAGCAAGGCCGCCCCGTTGACGTTCTCATGCAGGTGAACGTCGTAGCTGAGGAGTCCAAGGGCGGGTTCGGGCCTGGCGAGTGGCAGGGCGGCGCAGAGCGTTTGGCTGGTCTCGCGGGTCTGCGGGTGCGTGGAGTGATGACGATGGCGCCATTGGACGCCGACGAATCGACGCTGCGAGCGGTGTTCGCCGGCGCGCGAAAGGCGCGAGAAGCACTGTGCGCGGCCGGGCACGACGCAACGGAGCTGTCGATGGGCATGTCGAACGACTACGAGATTGCGGTCGAAGAAGGCGCGACGATGGTTCGCCTCGGCACCATTCTCTTCGGAGCCAGACCTTCATGATGGACGAGACCTTCCACCTCACGCCGCTCGACGTTCGACGGTACGAGTTCGGGAAAGCCCTGCGCGGCTACGACCCCGACCGCGTCAACCAATTCCGCGATCAGGTGGCGGAGGAGTTGGAGCGCCTGTCGCGAATCAATCAGGATCTCGAGGCCAAGGCGCGCGGCTTTCACGAGCAACTCCGCGCGTTTCGCGAGCGCGACAAGGCGATCAACGAAGCGCTCGTCTCGGCGCAGCAGCTGCGCAAGGACATCCGCGAGCAGGCCGACAAGGAGTCGCAGCTGATCATCCGCGAGGCGCGCGCCGAAGCCGACCGCATTGTCGAGGATGCGCGACAGGAGATCCGCCGCATGGAAGATCAAATCGCGGCCCTCGATCGGGCGCGCCGTGCCTATCTGGCGCAGCTTCGGATGGTCGTCGAGCGTCAGCTCGCCGAGATTTCGGCCGCCGAACACGCGTCCAATCCGTCGATCCAGCCAGCGGTGAAGGAAGCAATCCAGCACGCCGCCGGCGGCTCGACGGAGGCGGCCGAGTCGGAGCCAGCAGCCGTCGCGCCCCCGCGGCAGTCGGACGCGGCGCCCAGCTGGTACGAATCGCTCATCAAAGAATGACCGTCGTGACGGAAGCGGTACCGGCGGCGCGAGCGATCGCGCCCGACGAGGACATGTACGAAGCCGTCGAGCGGGCGGCGTCCGTCGTGCGCGGCAGTTTCGCTACGCGTCCGGACGTCGCGATCGTGCTCGGGACTGGACTCGGTCGTCTCGCCGGCGAAATCGACGTGAGCGCGGCGATCGACTACCGCGACATCCCCGGATTCCCGATCTCGACCGTGGAGTCGCACGCCGGCCGGCTGCTCTGCGGGCGGCTGAGCGGAAAGACGGTCGTGGCGATGCAGGGCCGGTTTCATCGGTACGAGGGCTACTCGCTGCGACAGGTCACGTTCCCCGTTCGCGTCCTGCACGCGCTCGGCGCCGGGACTCTCGTCGTGTCCAACGCGAGCGGCGGGTTGAATCCGCTCTGGTCGGTCGGCGACGTGATGCTGATCGCGGATCACATCAATCTGCAGGGCGACAGTCCGCTGATCGGCCCCAACGACGATCGGTTGGGCCCGCGCTTTCCGGATCTGTCGGCGCCGTACGACACCGCGCTGCGCCAGCTCGCGCGCGACGCGGCCGTACAGCACAAGCTCATCGTCCGTGAAGGCGTGTACGTCGCCGTGACCGGCCCGAATCTCGAGACGCGCGCCGAGTACCGGTTCCTGCGCGCCGTCGGCGCCGACGTCGTCGGCATGTCCACCGTTCCCGAGGTCCTCGTGGCGATTCATTCGGGGATGCGGGTGCTCGGGCTCTCGATCGTCACCGACATGTGCCTCCCCGACGCGCTGCAGCCAGCGACGGTCGAGCAGATCATCGCCGCGGCGAATCACGCCGAGCCCAAGCTGGCCACGCTCGTACGCGGCGTTCTGGAGAAGCTGTGACCGCGCCGAGCACGACTCGATTCCAGGTGCTGCCGCCGGAGCGGCCGGCGGACGAGCTCGAGCGCGAGCTGATGGCCCGGTGGGACGAGGAGCGTCTCTTCGAGCAGACGCTCGCCGCGCGCGAGGGCGCGCCGCCATTTGTATTCTTTGAAGGTCCGCCGACGGCGAACGGCCGGCCGGGCATCCATCACGTCTTTGCGCGCACGATCAAGGATCTCTTCTGCCGACACCGCGCGATGAAGGGCTTTCGCGTCGCGCGCAAGGCAGGTTGGGATACGCACGGTCTGCCCGTCGAGATCGAGGTGGAGAAGCAGCTCGGCATCAGCGGCAAGCAGCAGATCGAAGCGCTCGGCGTGGCCGAGTTCAACCGGCTGTGCCGGGAGAGCGTGTTTCGCTACCGGGCCGATTGGGAGAAGCTGAGCGCGCGGATGGGTTATTGGCTCGACTACGAGCACCCGTACGTCACGTACAGCAACGATTACGTGGAGAGCGTGTGGTGGGCGCTCAAGACGCTCTACGATCGCGAGCTGTTGTACCGCGGGCACAAGATCCTGCCATACTGTCCGCGCTGCGGCACGGCGTTGTCGAGCCACGAGGTGGCGCTGGGCTACAAGGACGTCGAAGACCCGAGCATCTACGTCGCGCTCGATCTCGTCCCCGGCGAGGCTCCGTCGGCCGGCCGGCGTATTCTCGTGTGGACGACGACGCCGTGGACGCTCGTCTCCAACACGGCGCTCGCCGTACATCCGGAGCTCGAGTACGTGGAGCTCGTGCGCCGCGAGGAAGGCAAGGATAAGAGAACTTTGATTCTGGCGGCGTCGCGCGTTCGCGCGGTGCTGGGGGAGGACTACGAGAATCGCTGGGCCCGCGTCGCCGCCTTTCCGGGCAGCACGCTCGTCGGACGGCGATATCATCGTCCGATCGACTGGCTCGAGTATCCGGACGGCACGCGGCACGAGATCATCATCGGCGAGGACTTCGTCTCGGCCGACGACGGTAGCGGCGTGGTGCACATGTCACCGGCGTTCGGCGCGGACGACTACGCGGCCGGCCGGCGGCACAATCTCGCGTTCCTGCAACCGGTCGGCGCGCGCGGCGAATTCCCCGCGTCGATGCCGGTCGTGGGCGGCTTGTTCGTGAAAGACGCCGATCCGCTGCTCATCGAGGAGTTGAAGCGCCGCGGCGTGCTCTGGAAGTCGGCGCGGCTCACCCACTCGTACCCGCACTGCTGGCG
>DATISA010000078.1:0-2659 GCA_035469245.1 Gemmatimonadaceae bacterium | reverse complement strand
AAAGGCGATGGGTATAGATTGCCTATACCCATCAAGGCCTGCGGACCGACACGATGCCAATCACGCGGCGCCCAGCGCTCACCCGGATCGACCTGCTGCAGGGCACGCTCGATCTCATCATCCTGCAGGCGCTGCGCTGGGGACCACGACACGGGTACGGACTCGTGCAGCTCATCAGCGCGAGCACTGGCGGCGTGTTGCACGTGGACGCAGGATCGCTGTACCCCGCGCTCTACCGCCTCGAGCGACAGCGGCTCGTCAAGGCGACATGGGAACGATCCGAGCGCAAACAACGCGTTCGCGTGTATCGCTTGACGCCCGCCGGCACGAGACGCTTGAAGGACGAGCGGTCGCGGTGGGAGCAGTTTTCGCAGGCGCTGGGCGGCCTCTTTGGGCCGCCGGCAACCGAGCGCGGCTGACATGCGGTGGCGAAGCCGACGGTCGAGGTTGAGGGACCTCGATGCCGAATTGCAGGCTCACGTCGAGATGGCAGCGCAGGACCGAATCGCGCGGGGCGAGACGCGAGACGACGCGGAGCGTCACGCGCGCCACGATCTGGGTGACCTGACGACGATCCGCGAGGTGGCCGGCGACATGCTGGCTAGAGAGTGGCTCGAGCAACGCATGGCGGAGCTTCGATACGCCGTGCGCGGCCTCCTGCGGACTCCGGTCTTCAGCGCCACCGCCGTCTTCACGCTCGTGCTCGGAATCGGCGCGGCGGCGGCAATGTTCGCCATCGTGCACAGCGTTCTCCTGGCGCCCCTGCCCTACGGGAATCCGGAGCGCCTGGTCGCCATCTCGATGGTGGATATGCGATCACCCGAGCTGCGACACATCCTGCAGCCGCCCGGCGCGTATTACACCTACGAACGACTCGCGCGCAGCGTCGAGGAGCTCGGCTTCTATCGAACGGGCTCGGCGAACCTGAGCGATGGAGGCTCGAGCGCCGCGGAACGCGTCACCGCGACCTGGATCACGGCGTCGACGATTCCGACACTTCAGGTCTCGCCCCTGTTCGGACGCGCATTCACGCGCGCCGAAGACAGGGTCCGCGGGCCGGACCTCGCCATCATCAGCGAGCGAATGTGGCGCACACGCTTTCGCGCGAGCCCGGGCATCATTGGGAAAACTCTCATCGTCAACAGCGTTCCGCGCACGATCATCGGCGTCATGCCGGAACGGTTCCAATTCCCGACGGGCGCCACAGGGGTGTGGCTTCCCGCGCGCCTCGACCGGAACAACCGCGGCGTCGGTGATTTCAGCTACTCGTCCGTGGCTCGCCTGTCCGCCCGCGCCACACCCAATGACGCGCAGCGCGAGCTCGCCTCCGTACTGCCGAGAATGGCCGAGTCGTTTCCAACGCTGGAATCGGGGTCGCCGACCACGGCATGGCTCGATCAGGCAAGACCGACACCCATCGTCGCACCGCTACGTGACGAGATGACGGGCGGAATTGCGCGTACGCTCTGGATGCTCGCTGCCGCCGCGAGCCTCGTGTTGCTCGTCGCGTGCGCGAACGTCGCGAACCTCATGCTGATTCGCGCGGATGGCCGGCAGCTCGAGCTCGCGCTACGTGAGGCACTCGGCGCGAGCCGCTCACGGTTACTCGCCCAGTTTGCCGGAGAGTCGGTGGTGCTCGCGGCGACCGCCGGCGTTGTCGCGCTCGCGGTGGCGTGGGCAGCGATTCGTGCGCTGGTCGCCGTTGGGCCCGCCGATATCCCTCGCCTCTCCGAGTTGAGTGTCGGTCCGGCGACTGTCGGATTCACGGCGGTCGTCGTGGTGGCGGCGACGATCGCCTGCAGCGCGATCCCGGCCTTTCGCATTCGGCGCACGAACCTGTCGTTCAGCCTGCGCGACGGAGCCCGCGGTGAAACGTCGGGACCGGCGCGCCAGCGGCTGCGCGGCTTGATCGCGGCTATTCAGATCGCCGTGGCCCTCGTGGTGCTGGCCGGATCGACGCTGCTCCTGCGAACCTTTCATCGCCTCTATCAGGAACAGCCCGGCTTCGACGCGACCAACGTCGCGACGCTCCGGATGCAGCTGCCTTTTGCGCGGTACGGGCAGGATTCGACGGCCGTGAATTTTTTCGCGCGACTGACGGCGTCCGTCGCGAGGCTGCCGGGCGTTCGCGCAGTCGGAGTCACTTCGGACCTTCCCCTCGGCGCCGGCGAATGGAACCAGCGCTCATACCGCGTCGACGGCGCAGCGCAGGCGGTGTCGTTGCCCACCCGTACGATCGACGACGGCTACCTGGCGACCATGAGCATTCCTCTCCTTGCCGGCCATGGGTTCGACCGGATTGGCGCGCAGCGCGATGGCGAAGCCATCATCAGCCGTCGCGCTGCGATGACCCTATGGAACGATCCGAGCGGGAGAATCGCCGCGGGCAAACGGCTCGGGATGGCGCCCAATGGGCCATCCTTCACGGTCATCGGTGTCGCGGGCGACGTACGCGATCGGGACCTGGCTACTCCGCCAGCGGCGACGGTGTATCTGGCACAGTCGGTACCGATCGATCCGGTGATCGAGCCGGGAGCTCGACGGAACATGGCGCTCGTCGTGAAGACCGCCGGGCCGACCGCGAACATCTTCACGCCGGTACGACGGATCGTGCGCGAGCTCGACCCGGCCGTGCCGACGTACGACGAGCAACCGATGA
>DATISA010000077.1:0-45694 GCA_035469245.1 Gemmatimonadaceae bacterium | reverse complement strand
TCTCGGTGGGAAGAAGTCGAACATTCGTTGGACTTCACTACTCGGCCGCGCATCTCCGCGCGACAATCGTCGGTTCGTGCTAAAACCCTCGTCCTCCCAGCCACCGGTTCGTCGCGTCCAACACCGCCAACACGCTCGCTGTCTCGGGACTCTCACGCACTTCCGCGCTTCCCGTCATCAGCGTCACCTGTCGGCTGTGCCGCGTCGTTACGCCCACGAACACGAACGCGTGATCGAATGCCTCGATCACCCGGCAGCCTTCTAACGCCAACACGCGCTCTTCGCCTTCGGCCTGTCGAATCGCCGCGAGCGCTGCGCGCGCCGCGAGCTCGATACGAAGACGCTCATTCTCCATCCCTTCAGCTTCACCGATGAACGTCGTGTCGCCTTTGCGGAGCGTCACACGACACAGCACGCCCTTGCTCCGCGAGCGACGCACTTCGACGTCCTCGAAGTAGATGCGGCGGCGAGGCACGGCCTCCATCGACTCGGCGGGCGTCATCATCGGCGGTGCAACGACCACCGGTGGTGGCGCCACTGGAACCGCGACCGCGGCGACCGCCGGCGTCGGCGCGGCAATCGCCGGTGTCGCCACCGGTGTGGCGCGGCCGGGCCCCAGCATGCGCTGCGATCGCTGGCCCTCGTCGGACGTGGCGACCGAAATCTTCTTGTGACTGACGTGCATCCCAAGGTGCGCGATCAGCGCACTCTCGACGTTGCGGACGGTCTGCTTCGGTGTCACGTCCGTCGTCGTCAGGATGTGAATCTCATCGACGGCGCCGTTGGGGCTCGCGACGATGCGCGCCGAAATCACCCCAGGCAGTGTCGCCAGGAGCTCTTCAGCGCGTTGTATCGGAAGCACGCTTCCCGCGATCAAGGACGACTCGGCGGAATGCGCAGTGTTCGAGGTAGGCAGCGACAACGCTTGCTCCGGCGTCGAGGCGGTACTATTCCGGTGGAATGACGACGCGGTGTGAGAGGCGTCACGGTCGGCGAGGCTGCCGACGAAATCGGTAGGTCGGGGGCGGCAAATATTGGATGCGCTTGCAGAATTGGCAAGCTATTCCGACGCAAATACCTGCTCCGGCATCCGGTATTCCTTGATCTTCCGGTACAACGTCCGTTCCCCGATCCCGAGCATCTCCGCTGCGCGCCTGCGGTTACCATGCGTTTCCCGCAGCGCAAGCTCGATTGCCGTGCGTTCGATGTCGGCCATCGTCATGCCAGGCGTGATGGTCGCCGCGTTGGGCGGCGGCGCTTGATCGCGCGGTTCGATGGCCGCCACTGCGGCAGGCGCGCCGGGCGTAAGTGGTGCTGGCGCGCCAGGATGCACGTCACCAATCCACCCGTCGCGTATTGCTCCATCACGCAACGCCGGGCGCTCGTCGTCCAGCCGTCGTCGCAACTCCTCGACCTGCAGCTTGAGCTCCAGCAGACTGCGAACGATGAATTCGATCTCCCGGCCCGCGGCGCCCTCCTGCCCGCGAACGATCGGCCCGACGTGCACCGGAAGCAAACGCGCACCACCTCCATCACGAATGTGACGTGGCAGGTCCGCCGGCCGGATCTCGTGATCGGGCGCCAGAACGACCATGCTCTCGATCAGATTGCGCAGCTCGCGCACGTTGCCCGGCCAGGCATACTCGGCAAGCCGTTGCATCGCGTCCGACGCAATACCGCGAAAGCGCCGATCGTGCTCCGATGAGTAATCTTGAATGAAGCGGCGCACGAGGATCGGGATATCTTCGGGCCGCTCGCGGAGGGGTGGCAAATAAATTCGCAGCACGTTGAGGCGGTAGAAGAGATCCGCCCGGAACCGTCCCGCCTCCACCAGCTCGCGCAGCGGCTGGTTGGTCGCCGCGATCACGCGCACGTCCACGCGAATCGGCTGCGTTCCGCCCACGCGCATGAACTCGCGCTCCTCCAGGACGCGCAGCAACTTGACCTGCGTAGCGGCCGGGATCTCCCCGATCTCGTCCAGAAACAGCGTTCCGGAATCCGCCAGCTCGAATCGCCCCAGCCGACGCTCGGCGGCGCCGGTGAACGCGCCCTTCTCGTGCCCGAACAACTCGCTCTCGAGCAGTGTCTCGGCGAGCGCACCGACGTTCACCGCGATGAAGGGCTTGTTGCGGCGATTGCTGAGCAGCCGGATCGCCCGAGCCACCAGCTCCTTCCCCGTGCCGCTCTCGCCTTCGATCAACACGGTGCTCGAGACAGGCGCCATCTGCTCGACCTGGACCATCACCTCGCGCATCGCGTCGCTTTCGCCGATCAAGCCGGTGAGCTGCTGGAGCCGACGCCGCTCGAGCACGCGCCGGATTCCGCCCACCACCTCGTCGACGTCGATCGGCTTCGTGAACAGATCGACGAACCCGATCGCGCGCAGCCGGTCGACGTTGGACGGATCCGCGTTGTCCGCCAGGCCGACCGACGGCGCGCCATCCCACAGCTGCTCCTTCACGATCGCCACCGTGGACGGATCGGCGAGGTCTCCGCTGAATACGATCAGGTCAGGACGCTCGCGCCTGAGCGCCGCGCGAATGTCGTCGAGCGGCGAAACGAGCACGGTCGAGATGCCGTCGCGCTCCAGCACGGCGTTGACGCGTACCGCGGGCTCCACGTCCTGCAGCGTGAGAAGGACTTTCATGACGCGGGTTCCGGATGATCGAGGCGCTCCCCACGCAGCACGGCCACGGCGTGGTCGACGATCGGCTCGATGGCGGCAAGCCCGTCGCGAACGCCTCCCGTCGATCCGGGAAGGTTGATGATGAGAGTTTTCTTACGAATCCCGCTCACGCCCCGCGACAACGCCGCGCGCGGAAACCGCTCGAGCGAAGTGATCCGGATTCGCTCGGCGATGCCCGGCGCGTCCCGCTCGATCGCCGCGCGCGTGGCCTCGGGCGTGACGTCGCGGACGCTCAATCCCGTTCCGCCGGTCGTGAGCACCAGATCGGCCACGTCCCCGTCGCACCAACTGGTCAGCGTGCCGACGATCTGCACCGTGTCGTCGGGGACCAAAGCGCGCGCGGCGACCCTGTAGCCACGTTCGCGCGCCCACGCCTCAGCGGCGTCACCGGAAGTGTCGCGGCGCTCCCCGCGCGAGCCGGCGTCGGAGATCGTGAGGATGGCCACGCGCATCACGAGGTCTCGCCGTCCCGCGCGCGCTCACAGGTGTGACGCATCCTTATAGAACGGCGGCTTGACCACCGTGCCCTGCACACGCTTCCCTCGAATCTCCACGTCGAAGCTCGCGCCTTCCTTCGCGACGCCGGTCGGCAAATAGCACGTCCCGATTGGAATGCCGAGCGTGGGGCTCATCGTCCCGCTGCACACCAGACCACTCGGCCGGTCGCCCGCGAAGACGGGATAGCCATGCCGCGCGATGTTTCGGTCGCCAAGCGTGAACCCGACGAGCTTCTTCGGGATGCCTTCGGCTTTCTGACGCTCGAGCACCGGCTTTCCAACGAAGTCGCCTTTCTTGAGTTTCACCAGCCAGGCCAGGTTGGCCTCGAGCGGTGTGACCGTGTCGTCGATGTCGTTGCCGTACAGCGCCATTCCCATCTCGAGGCGGAGCGTGTCGCGCGCGCCGAGTCCCGCGGGGGTGACGTCGCCGGCTCCCATGAGGGCGTCCCAGAGGCGGGTCGAGTATTTCACGTCGTGATACAACTCGAACCCGTCTTCGCCAGTGTAGCCGGTGCGTGAGATGATCATCGGCATCCCGGCCACCTCGCCTTCGGCAAAATGGTAGTAGCCGATGGTCGACAAGTCAGTGCGCGTGAGCGGCTGCAGGATGCTCGCGGCGAGCGGACCTTGCAGTGCGAGGAGGCCGGTTTCGTCGCTGACGTCGTCCAGCGTGACGCCGAATTTGGCAGCATGCCGCGCGATGTGGGCGTAGTCCTTGGCGACGTTCGACGCGTTCACGACCATCATGAGGTGATCGGCGAATCGATAGACGAGGCAGTCGTCCTCGATCGTGCCACGGTCGTTGAGAATAGTCGAATAGTGCACCTGGCCGATCGCGAGCGCGGCGACGTCGTTCGTCGTCACGTAGTTGACGAAATCGACGGCGCGATCGCCGCGTACCATGAACTCGCCCATGTGCGAGACATCAAACAGCCCGCATCGCTCGCGCACCGCCTTGTGTTCCGCGGTGATGCCTTGCGGGTACTGGACCGGCATCTCCCAGCCGGCAAAGGGAACGATCTTGGCCCCCAGCGCGACATGCCTTTCATGGAAAGGCGTACGCTTGAGCGCGGCTTGAGTCGTGGCAGTTGTCATGTTCCGGAATATGGGCGGAGCGAAGGCAGGGGGAAGGGGCGGGAGCTCGCGCGGTGGAACGCCGTGTCGTGTTCGTGATCGCGAAGTTACGCCGTCGCGACATGCGCGACACGCCGCCGAGATCGAGCACGGCGAGGTTCACGCTCCCTTCATCAGTGGAGCATCCATGCGTTCGACCCTTGCGATCGTTATGGGAAGTGTCATCGCCGGCACGGCGTGCGCGGACGGCGCCGACTCGCCGCGCGTGACCGCGCCGCCGGCGGCGTCGCGCAGTACGGCGCTATCGGGCAGCGGTGCGTTCCAGTTCACGCCGCTCGACGCATCAGCGGTTTGCACCGTCTCGGGCGGCGACGCCAACGCGCCGTTCCTCATTCCGGCGGGCTACACGCAGTCGATCGTCGCGAGCGAGCCCGCGTTCGCCGACGCGCCGGATATGAATACGGTCAACGAGACCGGACCAGAAGCCGGCCGATTCCTTTATCGACCGAGCGAAGGCTCCGTGGGCGAAGTGACGGTTACCGATCTCGTCACCGGCCAGACCAAGCTCCTCGCGGCTCGGCCGGATTGGGAAGGTATGGACCCGATCG
Organism: Gemmatimonadaceae bacterium; assembly: GCA_035469245.1. Classification (GTDB taxonomy): domain Bacteria; phylum Gemmatimonadota; class Gemmatimonadetes; order Gemmatimonadales; family Gemmatimonadaceae; genus JAQBQB01. The sequence continues at coordinate 40,829 of DATISA010000077.1, read as the reverse complement.
TGTGGACCCCCTGGGGCACGCTCCTCGTTGGCGAGGAAACGAACGCGCAGCAGCGTCCCGATCCGGACTACCCGACCGCGGTGGGCGGATTGATGTACGAGATCTTCCTGCACCAGGGCGATCCCACCGTCGCCGATTCCGTCGTCGCGCGGCCGGCGCTCGGCGCCAAGGCACACGAGGGCAACCGCTTCGATTCCCAAGGCAACGTCTACGGAATCAGCGAGCGTAATCCCGGCTACATCTTCAAGTTCGTCCCCGATCGGCCGGGCGATCTCGCGAGCGGGCAGCTCTACGCGCTCGAAATCGTCTCGGCGACTGGTGATCGAACTGGGGACGCCGAGTGGATTCCGCTCGATCGGGCCGCCGTCCAGATCGACGGGAACGCGGTTGCGCAGTCGGCCGGCGCCACCGGATACAACCGCCCCGAAGACGTGGAGATCGCGACATCGAGCGGCAACTCGCGCGGCGGCGATCGACTGTTCGTGGCGGTGACGGGCCAGTCGGGCCCTGCCGACAATCGAGTGTTGGCGATCGATCTGCATGCGCCAGACGGTGGCTCGACGCATGCGAGGGCCACGGTATTCGACTACGTACGCATCGGCCTCAATACGACCGCGGAATTCGAGATGCCCGACAACCTCGCGCTCGACCGCGCCGGCAACCTGTACATCGCCGAGGATCCGGGCGGCAGCTTTGCAACGAAGCACAAGGGAGACGACATCTGGGTGGCCACACCGCCTTCTGCCGGCGTGCTTGGGCCGGCAGCGTCGGTTGTCCGATTCGCAACCCTGACGGACTGTGATGCGGAACCGACCGGGATCTACTTCGGCCTGCACGGCGACACGCTGTTCGTGAACGCGCAGCACCGTGGTGGAGATCACCTCGACAAGGCAGTCGCCATAGCACGCGATCGATAGCGATCGATAGCGATCGATAGCGATCGGGCGGCGCGCGTCCGCCCTGTGACCACCGTTCGGGAAGCCACACGCGGCGCCCCGAGCGGTGGTCCTGTAAGCAAGCTGTTCGAAATCATCGAATGTCAGAACTTTTTCGACCGACGGCCCGTCTAAGGGGACACTCCAGCCCCTCGAGCATGCGGATCCGTTTCGCCGTCGTCACGTTGTTGCCGCTGGGTCTGGCGGCGCAGGCTCCGTCCGCGCCGCCGGCGGCGCACGAAGGCGGCTTTCGTTTTGGCCACCGGTTTGCCGCCCCGAGTGCCACGGCGGTTCGAGCCTCGTCAGCGGTGGTGCTCGACGCCAAGCTCGACGAAGCGGCGTGGAAATCTGCCGCGCCGATCACGGAGTTCAGGCAAATCGATCCCGACGAGGGCAAGCCCGCGACGCAGCGAACCGAGGTGAGGTTCATTTACGACGACGACGCGCTGTACGTCGGCGCCAAGATGTACGACACGGAGGGTGGACGCGGGGTCGTTACCCGACTGGTGCGGCGCGATGCGTCGTTCGACTCCGACATGCTCGAGCTCGTGATCGATGGCTATCACGATCACCTGAGCCGGGCATTCTTCGACGTAAACCCGTCGGGGTCCAAGGCTGACAACATCGGCATTGGAACGTCGTGCTGCGACGAGTCCTGGGACCCGATCTGGCAGGCCGCAACGAGCATCGACGCCGACGGGTGGACCGCCGAGCTGAGGATTCCGTACAGCCAACTTCGCTTCTCGCGCGATTCGGTGCAGACGTGGGGGCTGCAGGTTCGAAGGTTCATCAAGCGCCGCAACGAGGAGGATCAGTGGTCGTTCTGGGGGAAGACCGAAGCGGGCGGCCCGTCCCGCTTCGGGCATCTCGAGGGGATCCGGATGCCACGGGGCAGCTCGCATCTCGAGCTCCTGCCGTACGTCGTCGCCAAGTCCGCGTCGGTCGCGTCGAGCGCCGGTGATCCGTTCAACACGCGCGGACGACCGACGATGCGCGCAGGGCTCGATCTCAAAGACCGGCTGACGTCGAACCTCACGCTCGACGCCACCTTCAATCCCGACTTCGGTCAGGTCGAAGTGGATCCCGCGGTGCTCAACCTCTCCGCGTTCGAGACGTTCTTTCCCGAGAAGCGGCCGTTCTTCGTCGAAGGCGCCCAGGTGTTCGACTTCGGAGACATCAGCTGCAACTTCTGCAGCAATCTCGAGACCATGAGCGCGTTCTACTCGCGCCGCGTCGGGCGCTCGCCGACCGGCTCGTCGCTGGCACTCGGCGACTACGCGTACGCCGACGTGCCGGACGCCACCACGATCCTTGGCGCCGCCAAGATCACGGGCAGAACGAACAGCGGCTACACGCTGGGACTGTTGCAGGCCGTCACCGGCCGTGCAACGGCCAACGTCGCGACGACGACCGGCGACCGGGGCAAGCAAGAGGTCGAGCCGTTGGCCGACTACTTCGTGGGGCGACTGAAGCACGACTACCGGAATGGCAACCTCGTCGTCGGCGGTGTCGTGAGCGGCGTCGTGCGCGACATCGACTCGACGTTCGCGCCGCGGCTCGCCAGAAACGCCGGGCTGGCGGGGAGCGACGTCTACTTCACGACCGCCGACAAGGAGTACTCGTTCCGCGCGAATGTCGCGCTGACCGCCGTGGACGGCGACCCGCGCGAGATTCTCGCGCGCCAGCAGTCGAGCGCGCGCTATTTCCAGCGGCCCGACCGCGGCAGCGGGTCGCGAGGGTTTTTCTCCAACCGACTCGACTCGTCGGCGACGGCGCTTCGCGGCGCTGGCGCGTACGCGCGGGCAGCCAAGGAGATCGGCGATTGGTTCGGCGAAGTCTCGTTCAACTCCCGGACGCCGGGATACGAGACCAACGATTACGCGTTCCAGCAGCGCGCGGATTACATCTGGTACAACGCGAACGTCGGGCGCATCTGGACCAAGCCAAGGCGCTGGTATCGGCAGCTCGTCGTGCTCGGCGGCGGACAGAACCAGCGGAATTTCGAGGGCGACCGGACGCAGACGCAACTGCATGCCTACGTGTCGGAGACCACGCCGCAGTTCTGGCAATTCACGACGTTCTACATTAGCCGGCCGAGCGTCGTCGACGACCATCAGTTGCGTGGCGGGCCGGCGGTGCAGGCCCCGGGAAGCCAGTTCGTCAACCTGAACGTCAGGACAGACTCGCGCCGCACGATCACCGGCAACGCGAGCGTGCAATACTACTGGGACGCGCGCGGCGGAGTGGCGCCGTCCGTCTCGATGAACGCGACGTATCGGCCGGCGCCGAACGTCAGCATGTCGTTTGGCCCATCGTGGCAGCGCGCCCGGAACTACGCGCAGTACGTGAGCTCCATCGCCGACACGACGGCCACGTCGTTCTACGGCACGCGCTATGTGATGGCGGGCCTCGATCAGCGCACGTTGGGGCTCGACACACGTTTGAGCGTCACGTTCACTCCTGCCATGACCCTCGAGCTCTACATGCAGCCGTTCTTCGCCGCCGGTCACTACTACGACTTCAAGGAATACGCGCGGCCGCGCACGAGCGAGACGCTGGTGTACGGGCGCGACCGCGGCACGGTCGGCGAGGTGCGCGACACGCTCGATATGATCACGCAATACACCATCGACCCCGACGGCGTCGGACCGGCGTCGCCCTTCACGCTGCGGAATCCGAACTTCACCCAGCAATCGCTGCGCGGCAACGCGGTATTTCGGTGGGAGTATCGGCCCGGCTCGGTGCTCTACGTCGCGTGGACGCAATCGCGCGCGGCGGACGGGGTGTTCGGAGACCTGGATCTCGCGCGCGACCGGACCGCGCTGCTGGCGGCGCGGCCCGATAACATCTTTCTCGTCAAGGCGAGTTGGTGGCTGCCCCGCTGAACTGATGGTTGCCGCAGTGGAGGGTGCGGCGAGACCGGGCCGCTAGATGCGCCGTAAGGGAAGTTGCATTTCGCCGCAGCACCCGGCAGGTTGGAGGAACCCTCCCGTACGCACCTTCCCTCTCCTTCCGCTCCAGAGCCCCCTCATATGAAGATGCCAATCCTGGCGATCGGTACGATCGTCGCGGCTGCCGCATGTTCGGCGCCCAAGCCGGCGCCCGCGCCCCAACCGGCGGCTCCGCCGACGAACGTTGCCGGCCGCGGCGCTCCACCGCCCGGAACTCCCACGGGCGGCGGGGCCGGCCAGGATACGACGGGCGGACGAGGCGGCGCCGGCGGCATTCCCGCGCCCGCGCAGCCGCGGCCCTACAACCGTGTCATCACCGCCAGCGCCAAGACCCGGCGCGGCATGATCATCACGCACAGCCTCAATGATCGACTGTACTTCGAGATCCCGCGGAAGGAGCTGAACAAGGACGAGTTGATGATCGGGCGCCTGACGCGCGCACCCGCGGGCAACCAGACTCCCGGGCCAACGACGCCCGGGTTCGGCGAGTACGCCGGCGACCAGTTCGGACTGCGCACGCTTCGCTGGGAGCGGAACGGCAACCGCGTGATCCTGCGCTCGCCGTCCTACGCGATCACCGCGGACTCGAGCTCGTCGGTCTACCGCTCAGTAGAACATTCGAATTACGGTCCTATCATTGCCATCTTCAATGTCGACACGTACGGACCGGACAGCGCCGCGGTGATCGACGTGACTCGCCTGTTCACCACGGCGATTCCCGAGTTCCAGTCGTTCCGCGGGACCGTCGACGCGACGCGCTCCTATGTCGAGCGCACGATCGGTTTCCCGGACAACGTCGAAGTCGAAGCGACGCAGACCGGCGTGCCCGGCGGCGCACCGGCATTCCCGGGGCTCCCCACCGCTCCTGGCGCCGCCGCGCCACGGCCAGCGCAAAGCGTGGTCGCACACTGGAGCATCGTGCGGCTGCCGGAGCATCCGATGAAGCCGCGCTATGCGGACGAACGCACCGGATTCTTCAGCGTCGGCACGGTCGATTTCGGCACGAACGAGCAGGTCGCCAAGCGGAAGCGGTTCATCACGCGCTGGCGGCTGGAGTGTTCCGATCGCCGCGACGGAAATCTCTGTTATCCCAAGCAGCCGATCGTCTACTACGTCGATCCGGACACGCCCGATCAGTGGAAACCGTGGATCCGCAAGGCGATTCTCGATTGGCAGCCGGCCTTTGAAGCGGCGGGCTTCAAGGACGGCATCATCCCGGGCGACGTGCCCGCGAACGATCCCGACTGGTCGCCGGAAGACGTGCGCCACACCATGGTCCGCTGGCTGCCGTCGACGGTCGAGAACTCGGTGGGACCGAGCGTACAGGATCCGCGCACGGGCGAAACGCTCAATGGTTCGTCGATGATCTTTCACAACCTGATCGAGCTGATGCAGTACTGGTACTTCACGCAGGCGGCGCAGCTCGATCCCCGCGCGCGTGCGATTCCTTTCCCCGACTCGCTGATGGGCCGGCTGATCGAATTCGGCGTCGCGCACGAGATCGGACACACCATCGGGCTGCAGCACGACCAGATCGGCAGCTCGACCTATCCTGCCGATTCGCTGCGCAGCCCGAGCTGGGCTCACCGGATGGGGCACAGCCCGAGCATCATGGATTACTCGCGCATGAACTACGTGGCGCAGCCTGAGGACAAGCTCGCTCTCGACGACATCCTCCCGCGTGTGGGCCCCTGGGACAAGTACTCGATCATGTGGGGCTACAAGGAGATTCCCAACGCCCGGACGAGCGACGACGAGCGTCCGACGCTCGAGGCCTGGAGCCGGATGCAGGACAGCGTGCCGTGGCTCCGCTTCTCGGCTGGGAATCCATTCGGCGGCTATGGCACGATGAGCGAGGCGGTCGGCGACGGCGATCCCGTGAAGTCGGCGGGACTCGGCTTCAGGAACATCGCGCGCGTCATGGAGTACGTGGCCACGGCGGGCACGCGCCCGGGCGACGACAACACGCTGTTACAGAACTTGTATGATCGCACCGTCGGTCAGTGGGCCACGGAGGCCGTGCACCCGGCGACGATGATCGGCGGCGGCACGGTGTGGTTCAAATCCGGCAGCCAGTCGGGTGCCGTGTACACGGCGCTGCCCAAGGCGCGACAGCGCGGCGCGATGCGCTTCCTGAACGACAGCGTCTTCGTCACGCCATCGTATCTGATTCGGCCCGATATCGCGGCCCGTGTGGAACCGGGCGGCATGCTCACCCGGATCGGGAACGCGCAGAACCGCGTGCTTGCCCAAGTGCTGGTGGACCAGCGGCTCAACTTCCTGCTCGATGGCGCGGCAACCGCCAAGAACAAGTCGGACGTCTATACACTCGCCGAGATGCTCGACGACCTGCAGAGCGGCATCTGGTCCGAGCTCCGTACCGGCGCGCCGCGTATCGACGCGTATCGACGGGTATTACAGAACAATTATCTCACGCAGGTCAACAACAAGCTGAATCCCTCGCCGCAGCAGTTGCAGCAGATCCAGCAGCTCGCCGCGCTCGGTATTCGTATCGAGCCGCTGAACGAAGATGCGCGATCGGAGCTGCGCGGCGAGGTGATGAGCTTGCGCCAACAGGTGCGCGGCGCAATTGGCAAAGCTGCCGATCGCGAGACGCGCCTGCATCTTCAGGGTGTGGACCACCGCATTGGAGAGATCCTCGATCCGAAGCGGTAAGGAGTGTCGATGGGATTTGGAGAAATCGGCGGCACGCTCTTCATCGGGCTCGTCGTCTGGCTCGTGCCGATCGCCATCGCGATCTTCGTGATCATGCAGATCGTGGCGATTCGAAAGGCCACCGAGCGCATGGCAGCTGCCCTCGAGGCCCTCGCGGTTCGCGATAGCGGACCGTGAGGGGCCCGGGCCGCCGCCCGCGGCCCGAGCCGCCGAGCCGCTTGGACGACCGAGTATATTCGAACGCTCGACCAGGCCCGCGGCTCACGAATGTCCGACCACCCGCATGCACCGCGGCCCCTCGTGCTTGCCGCGTTCGCCGCGGTGTACGTGCTCTGGGGCTCGACATATCTCGCGATCAGATTCGCGGTGGAAACGGTCCCGCCGTTTCTGCTGGCCGGCGTTCGCTTCACGATCGCCGGCGTCATCCTGGGCGCGTTCGCGCTCGCGCGGGGAGCGCCCTGGCCGACGCGCGAGAACTGGAAAGCCGCCGCGATCACGGGGACGCTGCTCTTCCCGCTCGGCAACGGCGTCGTCGTGTGGGCGGAGACGCGGATCGATTCGTCGATGGCAGCGCTGCTCGTCGCGACCGAGCCGTTCTGGGTGGTTCTGCTTCTCTGGCTTCGCGCCGGCGTTCGACCTCGCCCATTCGTGATTGCCGGCATCGTCGCCGGATTCGGCGGCCTCATCATGCTCGTTGGACGCAGCTCGGCTCCAGGCGCTGGGCCGGGCGCGGACGTTGCCACCGCAGCCGCCCTCGTCTGCGCGTCGATCTCGTGGGCCGCCGGATCGCTGTACGCGCGGAGAGCACCGCTTGCGCGATCGCCGCTGCTTTCCGCCGGGATGCAGATGATCGCTGGAGGTGTCGCGCTGTTGTTGCTCGGCGCGGCGACTGGTGAGTCGAGCCGGCTCCATGTGGCGGCGGTGAGCACGCGCTCTGTCGTAGCGTTCGGCTATCTCGTGATCTTTGGCTCGCTCGTCGGGTTTTCGGCGTACAGCTGGCTCGTCACCGTGGCTCCGCCGGCGCGTGTCGCGACATACGCCTACGTGAACCCGGTGATCGCCGTGCTGCTGGGCTGGTTACTGGCTGGAGAAGCGATCACGGTGCGCATCGTGATCGCCGCGGCGGTGATCGTCGGCGCAGTCGCTCTCATCGTCGCGGATCAGAGTCGAGAGACCGGAGGGCTCGAGGGCTCGAAAGTTCGAGGGCTCGAGGGCGAGGCGGACATGGGATCGGTAACATCAGACAGCGTTTCACCATCGATTCGAGGGCGTGTGCATGGGATGGCAGATAGGTGAGAAGGCGCGTCGCTCGCTGACGCTCACGCAGGAACACGTCGAGACATTCGCCAGACTCACCGGAGATTACAATCCGCTGCATTTCGACGCTGATTTCGCCAAGCGTACAAAATTCGGCGCACTGGTCGTCCAGGGCGGTTTGACGACGGGACTTCTGCATGCGCTGGTCGCGATGGATCTCCCAGGGCCCGGTTCCGTCTTCCTGAGCCAGAACTGGAAATTCACCGCGCCCGTGTATATCGGCGACACTATTACCGCCGAAGCCGAGGTGGCGAGCGTGCACGCGACCAAGCCGGTGACGCAGCTCAAGGTCACCGTGACGAGGCAAACGGGCGAGACGGTTCTGGAAGGAGAGGCTTGGTGCTATACCCTGGCGCCGAATCGCGACGGCGCGGCCACGTGAGCTGCTCCAACGCCTTCAATGTTCGCCTGACGAATTGATCTCCCCGCGAAGGTCGTCGGCGCCCAGCTCCCGGAGATCGGCCATCTTCGGCGGCTCACCGGTGATCATGCCCTTCAGCACCTCGAATAGCGCGAGCGGCATTGGACGGTCGTTCTTCGAGTAGACGACGCTGTCCGTTTCGACGAGTATGAGCACGATGCGCGGATCGCGCGGCCCGCCGTCGCGCCTCCCGTCGCCCGTGTCACCGAGCCACGCCTTCCAGTCAGGCTTGTAGAGCGCCTCGATCAGATCACGATCCTGGCTGAGGATCGCGTGTCCGCTCACGCTCACCCACTCGCGCGTGCGGTCGCGGTAGTACGAGACGTTCACGTGTGGATCCTGCGCGAGCTCCTCGAATTTCTCCGACTCGATGTTCGTCATGAACCACAAGTCGGTGCCCGACGTGCGTCGCTGTGTCTGCATCGCCCGCGACACGAGCGAGCCATCCGCGCGGCGCGTCGTGATCATCGCCGTCTCGATGCCATCGATGAGCTCGTAAAGGTCGTCGAGCTTCTTCTCGAGCGGGACTTCTTTGTCGCGGTTCCTGGCGGTGGCGTCCATGGCGTGCCTCGGGCTCGGGGTCCGGAGCGCCGATTCCGCAAGCCTCACGCCGTGCGCATTTCCTCGAGCGCGTTCGCCACCTCGTCGCCGTGCCCCTCGGGCTGAACCTTCTCGAACACTCTGGTCACCCTACCCTTGGCATTGATCACGAAGGTCGTACGCAGCACACCCCAGTACTTTCGGCCGTACATCATCTTCTCGGCCCACACGCCATAGCGCTCGGCGATCGCGTGGTCCTCGTCGGCGAGCAGCGTGTACGGCAGCTTGTTCTTCTCCTTGAACTTCCGGTGTGACTTGGGCGAGTCGGGACTCACGCCGAGCACGACCGCATCGAGTCCCTCGAACCGAGGGAGCGTGTCGCGAAACGAGCACGCTTCGATCGTTCAGCCAGAGGTATCGTCCTTGGGGTAGAAGAACAGCACGACCGTGTGCCCCCGCAGCGACGACAGCTTGAGCGTCTCGCCGGTATCCGTGGTCGCCGTGAAGTCCGGCGCGCGGCCACCCTCGAGGTCCTTGGGTGCGGTCACGACGTGAGCACCTCGCCGCCCATCAACGCGGCCATGATCGCCTTTTGAATGTGAAGGCGGTTCTCCGCCTCGTCCCAGACGCGGCTCTGAGCTCCCTCGATGACCTCGTCCGACACTTCCTCGCCGCGATGCGCGGGGAGGCAGTGCAGGAAGATTGCCTTTTTGTCGGCGACCGACATGAGCTCGGGGCTCACGGTGAAGCCGGAGAACGCGCGTTCGCGGATCTTTTGCTCCTCCTCCTGGCCCATCGATGCCCAGACGTCCGTGTTGATGACCTGCGCGCCGCGCGCCGCCTCCATGGGGTCGCGCACGATTCGCACCTTGGCGACCTTCTGCGCCCGCTCCAGGAGATGGTCCGCCGGCTCGTAGCCTTCCGGACAGGCGATGTCGAGGTCGAACCCGAAACGGTACGCCGCGTTGATCCACGAGTTCGCCATGTTGTTGCCATCGCCGATCCATGCGTACTTCTTGCCGGTGATCGATCCGAATTCCGTTTTGACCGTCAGGAGATCGGCGAGGATCTGGCAGGGGTGCAACAGGTCGGTGAGGCCGTTGATCACGGGCACGTCGGCGTACTTCGACAGCTCTTCGATGTCCTGGTGCGCGAAGGTGCGGATCATGATGCCGTCGACGTAACGCGAGAGCACGCGCGCGGTGTCGGCGATCGGCTCGCCGCGCCCGAGCTGCACGTCACGCGGCGACAGGAATAGCGCGTGCCCGCCGAGCTGGTACGTGCCGACCTCGAACGAGACGCGCGTGCGGGTGCTCGATTTCATGAAGATCATCGCCAGCGCTTTTCCCGCGAGAGGCTTCTTGTCGTATTTGCCGGCGCGCATGCGCTCGGCCAACGCGAACAATCCTTCGAGCTCGGCGCGGGTGAAGTCGGGGATGGCGAGAAAGTCGCGATGCGACGGCGGTGACGCAGATGGCATGGTGCGAGGTTGGTGTTGGACAACAAACTAATCAACCTCGCGACGTTCACGAAAAACGGGGCCGGAGTCTCGAGTGGACTCCGGCCCCGCTTCGCCGGCAACGTGAGAACGTCGCGAGTCAGCGCCTGATCGGCGTGATTGGCGCGACCGTCACGGGCGACACACGGACGACGATCGACCACATGAAATCCGTCATGACGAGTGGTACTGGCGCCGGCGCGCCCTTGCGTCTCTGCATGAATATCACCGTGTCGCCCGGGTTCACTTGCATGGCCGGTCCATACGGCGGTGACATTGCGGACGGACCGTAGTAGCCGATCGCGGCGCGCCGGTGACACGACATGCAGTTCGACGAAACTCCGGTCCAGAAGACGGAATCGCGAGGCGGACCGGGGGTTTTGGGAATCCAGCCGTTGAGACTCGTTTCGAGATACGGGTTGTATGCGACGAGTGGCTGTCCATCCGGCATGCCGTTAGTCGTCATCGAGTACGCCACGGTCATGTTGTAATGATTCCAGGGCGCCGGGATGTCCTTGGGCCGATCGGCCCCGAATTGCGGATCCTGCGGGTTCAACGCCCACCAGAACGACTGCCACGTCCAGTTGGGGATCTCCTTCCCGGTCACGTGCATGGCCATCAGCAGTCCGTAGTTCCCAGGGCGCACGGCGGCGACGACGGAATCCTGGGCCGTATCGTTGCTCGCGCCGATGAAATCGCCGCTCTCCGCCCCGAACTGCGAGAAGTGGATCGAATCGTCACGCGTGATCCGCACGTGGTAGAACGCCGACAGCGGCACGACTTTGATCCAACGCTTTGGCTGATCGTTGACGGACATGAACACGCTATCGCCTGGCTTCACCTTGCCGCTCGGACTGACCGCGACTCCCTGTTTCCAGGTCTTGGCGATCGGATTTGCCGAATCGGTCGTGACGGCGCTGCTGTCACCCGCCCAATACGGCACGGCAGTCACGCCGGTATCGGAGATGAACTGGTAGACCGGCTTCAATACGAACGACATGGAATCGGTCGAGTCCTTCGAGACCAGAATCGCGCGATTCGCCAGCGGCGTTCGCCGCTTCGAGAACGCGAGGCCCGTGTCGCGGAGTGTGTTGCCCTCGTTCAACCTGTTGCGCCAAATGAACTCGGCGGTCGACTGCGAGTAGCGGTTGAACGCGAATACGCGCTCGGCGCGATCTTCCGGCATTTTGCCGTCAGCCGGGCGCGAGATGGTGGATGGATGTATCAGCTTTCGCGCAATGCCAAACTGCACGATTCCGTTGCGCGGCCGCGCGGTGACGCCAACCGCCGACGTATCGGAAAACAGCTCGTAACCCGAAAACCAGGTTTGCCAGGTCGGAAGCCCCTCCGGCGTCGTGGCCGTGATCGAAGCCCAGATGTTCCAGCCGTGCGCACGAATCGAGTCGGTGCTTGCCGAATTGATCCAGCTTTGAATTCTCGCATACGACGTCGGATAGCTACCGACCGGCTGGGGCGGCGCGTACGAGTAGTTCAGCGGAACCGTGTCGACGAGCGGCGTCCCGAACTGCCCGACCGACGCGCCCTTCGAGCCCGCTCGATCGCAAGCCGCGATCGCCACTGCAACGAGCGGCAGGGCGATGAGGAACCGTAGAGACAATCTTGACCGTCCGTTGACCATCGCAGCCATCCCTACTTGGAAGGTTGTGAGTCGTTGGCCGCGATTCCGAGCCGCTTCAGCAGCCGCTGGAATCGCGGATCGCGAGAGACGCGGGGGAACGCATCAGGGTACAGGATCTGAGATACCTGGCCTTCGCGGGCCTTCACGGCGTACTCGAGCCACGCCATCGCGTGATCGACGTCGCCAAGCCGGTCGTAGATCCGTGCGACGTACGTCCCGCATACCGGCTCGTGCTTGGAGATCGAGTCGAGTTGCGCCGCTACCCGGAGCGCGGCCGGACGATCACCCGTGATCGCCAGGGCTTCGCCGAGCATGCTCAGTGTGAGCGTGTTTTTCGGATTCAACTCGACGGCACGACGTGCCTCGGCAATCGCACCGGCGGAGTCGCCAGCGTGTGCGAGTGCGAGCCCCAGCCAGGCGTGCGGAAAGTAGTACTGCGGATCGAGGGCGATGGCGGCGCGCAGCGGCTCCACAGCCTCGGCGTAGTGGGCCATTCCGACACGGACGATGCCGAGCCCCTGGGCCATCGGCGGCGACAAGGGGTCGAGATCCTTGGCGCGGCTCGCTTCGACCTGGGCGAGCGTCGTGTCGAACCTGATCAAAAAGAGTGCGTAGAAGTAGTGCGTCGCCGGGTACGTGGGATCGAGCGCAATGGCGCGCACGTACTCCGCCTTGGCACCGGGGAAATCCAGATCATAGAGGAAGCGGACCGTGGCCAGCGAAGCGTGCGCCTCGGCGAGAGTCGAGTCCAACGAGAGAGCGCGCCGCGCCGCCGCTTCGCCCTTGGGATAGGCAGCCGTTGGCGGCGCGTAGAAGTTCAGACCCTGGAGGATATACACGTCGGCCAGCCCGGCCCATGCGCGCGCGTAGATCGGGTCGCGGTCGGTGGCTTTACGGAACCACTCGGCGGCCGACTCGAGCGACGCGGCCGTCCTCGTATCCACTGCGTGTCGGCCGCGCAGGTACATCTGATATGCCTCGACGTCCTCCGTGGCCCGACGCACGATCGTGCGCTGGTCGGCGAGTTGCAGCTTGATGGCCGAGACGACCGCCTGCGCGATCTGCTCCTGCATCGCGAACACGTCGCGCAGATCCTTGTCGTAGGTCTCGCCCCAGATGCGGAAGCCGTCGGCGGTGCTCACCAGCTCGACGGTCACGCGTACGTGATCGCCCTGCTTGCGCACGCTCCCTTCGAGCACCGATTCGACGTTGAGTTTTCTGCCGATCTCCCGAACGTCGCTCGCCTGCGCGCGCGCCGCGTACGACGACGCCCGGGCCGCGACCCGCAACTGCTTGATGGCCGACAGCGCGCCGAGCAGCTCGTCGGTCATGCCGGCGCTGAAGTACTCCTGGTCCTTGTCGTCGCTCGCATTCGCGAACGGGAGTACCGCGATGGAGCGCGGGTGGTGCGGATCGATTGCGGCGCCGCGTGGGGCGAGGACGCGCCAAACGATCAGCCCCGCCACGAGCAGCACCACGACGACCGATGCCGCGATCACGCCGATGCGCTTTGCCGGAGACCAGGGCGCACGCGCGGCCGGCGCAGCTGCCGATATGCTCGTCGAGGTCGCGGCAACTGACGGATTCGACACGGTGATCGGGCCGGCCATCTGCATCGCCTGCGTCAGCGCGTCGGCGAATTCGTCGGCCGTCGCGAACCGATCGACCGGCGATTTGGCGAGCGCGCGGGCCACGACGTCATCGAGCGCGGTTGGAATCGTCTCGCGCAGCCGTCGCGCGCTCGGCACGGGATCGGAGAATCGCTTCGCGATCACCGCCTGCACCGACTTGCCCACATATGGCGGCTCGCCCGTGAGCATCTCGTACAGCATGCAGCCCAGGCTGTAGATGTCGCTCCGGCCGTCGACGGCGTCGGCGCCCGTGGCCTGCTCGGGACTCATGTACAGCGCCGTTCCCACGGCCATGCCGGTGTGGGTCAGCGAAGTGGCGCCCGCCGCTTCCAGGCCTTTGGCGAGGCCGAAGTCGGCGACGACGGCACTGCCGCTACTCAGCAGCACGTTTTCGGGTTTGATGTCGCGATGCACGACACCGCGCGCGTGCGCATAGGAAAGCGCGCTGCAGATCTGGACCGCGATCCGCACCGCCTCGGCGATCGGCAACTGGTGCTCACGGTCCAGCCGCTCGCGGAGCGACTGGCCCTCCACGACGGGCATCGCGAACCAGAGTGTATCGTCAACCGCGCCGGAGTCGAGCAGCGGGACGATATGCGGGTGCGTGAGTTTGGCCGCGACGGAGATTTCGCGGAGAAAGCGATCGGCGCCGACACCGCTCGCGATCTCGGAGTGCATGACTTTGATCGCCACGTCGCGATCGTAGCGCTCGTCGTGGGCGAGGAACACAGCCGCCATGCCGCCGCGACCGAGTTGTCGAACGACGCGGTAACGGTCGGAGATGTGAAGCGGCGAATTCCGATCGGCGCCCGAATCCGTCACGGCGCCGCTGGACCGGGATAGTAGCCGTGGATCTCGACTTCGCCGTAGCCCTGGATCTCGGCTTCGCCGGGTCGCTTGCCCGGCCTCGGCTCGGGGACGAATAGGGTGACGGTCAGTTGCTCGTCGACGGGCATCGGAAGCCAGAAGGCCTGTGAGTTGCAGACGAAGGTCCGATTGACCGGATCACCAGCGACGAGCAGCGAGAACCAGTCCTGGCCGCCGCCATCGACGCTCGCGCCAACGTGCCAGTAGGCGATCTTGGGATTTGGACCGGCAAGGCGCGCCCATGCGAACACGAGAACGCCGCCGGCGCCGGAGGGCACGACGGAGCCCGGGATCGGCCAAGTCGCCGATCCAGGGTTCAACGGCAGCGATCCGAGGATTCCGCCGTTGCTCGATGTGGGCTCGAACGGAATCCACGGCGCGATGCGATACACGCAAGCCTCGTGGAGGGGGAGTTGGTAACCGGACGTGGAGGGATCCGTCCGGTGAACGAAAATGCGAGATGGAGCGGCGTCGCGCCAGCCTAGAGGATGTACTTCCTCAAATCCTCATCTTCGACGATCGCCTTGAGGCGGTCGCGGACGACGCCCTGGTTCACGCTGATCGTGTCGGTTCCGCGGTCGGGCAGCTCGAACAACGCCTCCTCGAGAAGGCTCGTCATCACCGTGTGCAGGCGGCGGGCGCCAATGTTCTCCATGCGCTCGTTGACCTGCGCGGCGATGCGGGCGATCTCGGCGATGCCGTCCGGGCTGAACTCGAGTCGAGCTCCTTCGGCTTCGACGAGCGCCGCGTACTGCTTGGTGAGCGCGTTCTCGGGCTCCGTCATGATGCGCACGAAGTCCTGTTCGGTGAGCGGCTTGAGCTCCACACGAATCGGAAAACGGCCCTGCAGCTCGGGTATCAGATCGCTGGGCTTGGACACGTGGAAGGCGCCGGCAGCGATGAACAGGATGTGATCCGTCTTCACCATCCCGTACTTCGTCTGCACGTTGGAGCCTTCGACGATTGGCAGCAGATCGCGCTGCACACCTTCGCGTGATACGTCCGGGCCGCCCATCTGCGAGCGCTCGCCGGCGATCTTGTCGATCTCGTCGAGGAAGATGATGCCGAGCTTCTCCACGCGCTCGAGTGCGTCGGCGGTCACGTCCTCGAGGTCGATCAGCTTCTCGATCTCCTGCTCGAACAGGATGCGCCGCGCTTCCGACACCTTGACCGTGCGCTTCTTCTTCCGCTTGGGCAGCATCTCCTTGAGCATGTCGGAGATGTTGTCCATTCCTTCTGGCGCGCCCTGCGACGCGAGAACGTCGAACATCGGCGTGTTCTGCGGCACCTCGACTTCCACCTCGCGATCCTCGAGCTTGCCGTCGAGCAGGAGTTGGCGGAGCTTGTCGCGCGTGCGCTTGTAGCGTTCCTGCGCCTGATCGACTTTCTCCTTCACCACGGAGCCGCTGCCGGACACGAGGAATACGCCCAGCGCGTCGTCCTCCGTTCGCGGCTGCGAGCCAGCGCCGTCGATCGCGCCGGGGGGCGTTTCCCTGGCAGCCGCCCCCGTCTCGGTCTTCGCCGCGCCGGCCTCGGACGGCGGCAGCAGAAGGTCCAGCATCCGCTCGTCGACGCGCTCGTGCGCCAGATCTTCCACCTCGGATTCGCGCTCGCTCCGGACCATGTCGATCGCGCTCTCGACCAGATCGCGGACCATCGATTCGACATCGCGACCGACGTACCCGACCTCGGTGAACTTGGACGCCTCAACCTTGATGAACGGCGCGCCCGCCAGCTTGGCGAGGCGGCGCGCGATCTCGGTCTTGCCGACGCCGGTCGGTCCAATGAGGATGATGTTGTTTGGTGAGATCTCCTCTCGGATCGATTCGGGCGCACGCTGGCGTCGCCAGCGGTTACGCAGCGCGATCGCCACCGCCTTCTTGGCCTCCGCCTGACCGACGATGTAACGATCCAGCTCGGACGCGATCTGACGTGGGGTCAGGTCCGCCAGGCGGGCAAGGGCTTGCTGGGTTCTCGAAGACGGCATGCTGCGGAAGGCCTACGAGCGCGGGTGACGAAGAGCGCAACTGACGACGAGCGCGAATGACAAAGAGCGCCAATGCCAAAGTCCGGAAAACGGCGGCGCAACTAGCCGGTTTCGAGCACGGTGATGTTCGTGTTGGTGTAGATACAGATCTCGCCGGCGATGTGCATGGCGCGTTTCACGACTTCCGTGGCGTCGAGCTGCGTATTGTCGACCAGCGCGCGGGCGGCGGCCAGCGCGTAGGAGCCGCCCGAACCGATGGCGAGAATGCCGTCGTCGGGCTCGATCAGCTCGCCCGTGCCGGACACGATGAAGCCGTTGTCCTTGTCGGCCACGATGAGGAGCGCTTCGAGCCGGCGCAACACGCGGTCGCTGCGCCAGTCCTTGGCCAGCTCCACCGCGGCGCGCGGCAGGTTGCCTGGATAGCGCTCCAGCTTTTCCTCGAACTTGTCGAACAGGGTCATCGCGTCGGCGACCGCGCCCGCGAATCCGGCGACGATCTTCCCGCCGCGAATGAGCCGCACCTTTTGCGCATGCGACTTCATCACGGTCTCGCCGACGGTCACCTGGCCATCGCCGCCGATCGCGACCTTGCCGTTCCGACGCACGGCAAGAACCGTCGTGGCGCGCACGCGCGGCAACGAACCCGAATTCCGATCTGACATGCCGGGAAACTTAACGCGGGCGTCGGCGGAGGGCCCCGCGATTGGAGATGGCCTGCCCGAGGTAGCGACGGTTGCTCAGCGTCCCGAAGAGAAGCAGCACCGCGCCCGCGATGACGGCGACGACCGAGTAGCGCCATGTATCACGCCCGATGAACGCCGCACCCATGCAGATGATGCCGAAGCCGATCGACGCTTCCCCGCCCCGGCTCCGCTCGATGCGCGGACGGCGGCGGCGCTCGCGCTTGACGATGATCTCGTCGGGCGTCCAGGCGTCGAAGACGAGCGCCAGACCGATCAAGCACACGAGGACGCCGATGATGAGCGGAATCGTCTCGAGACGCATGAGATGCCGGGGACCTTTCGCTACGCTCGCGGGTGCGCTTTCTGGTAGACCTGCTTGAGTCGCTCGATGCTGGTGTGCGTGTAGATCTGGGTCGTCGATATCGATGAATGTCCAAGCAACTCTTGCACCGCGCGGAGGTCGGCCCCGGCGTCGAGCAGATGCGTGGCGAACGTGTGCCGGAGCGAGTGGACGCTCAGCCCCGCGTCCTCGTCGATCTGGCGCAGAAACCTGGTCACGATCATTTGCACCGACCGCACCCCGATCCTCTTGCCCATTCCCGTCAGGAATACGGCGGTACGATCCGCCTTTGGGCCAATGGCCCGCAGCAGCTCGTCCCGCTTGGCCTCGTAGTTCCGCAGCGCAAGGACCGCATGGTCTCCGATTGGCACGATCCGTTCCTTGCGTCCTTTGCCCCGCACCTTCACCTGCTGCGTCACCATGTCGAGGTCCGACCGGCTCAGCCCCTGCAACTCCGAAAGGCGCATACCGGTCGAGTAGAAGAGCTCGAGGATCGCCAGGTTGCGCACGTCCACGAACTTCCCTTCCCACGCGCGCACTTCCGCCATCTGGAACAGAAGATCGATCTGGGCACGGTCCAGGTAGCCCGGGAGATGCTTGTCCAGTTTTGGCGCGCCCACGGCTCGCGCCGGGTTCGCTTCGACGATTTCGTTGCGATGCAAATACCGGTAGAAGCTCCGCACCGCTGAGAGCGTACGCGCCATCGAGCGCTTGCCGAGTCCGCGCTTGGCGAGACTCGCGAGGAACGATCGCATCGCGAGACGGTCGACGCCCTGCCAGCTCCACTCGGCAGCGCCGTAGTAGCGCCCCAGAAAATCGACGAGATCGCGCAGGTCACGGCGGTATGCGCGCACCGTGTTCGGCGACACGTTGCGCTCCTTGGCCAGGTGCTCCAGGTACTCCGATACGAGCTCCGGCAGCGGCGAGTCGGCCGTGTCGTCCGTCTCCCGCGCCGACTCGGCGACGGCCGCGCGACCGCTCACAGCTCAACGGCGCTGAGCGTGTGCGCGTCGCGCCACACCGACATGTCGGCCAGGGCGCGCTCGGCGAGCTGGTCCCGCTTGACCCGCTTGTCCTTTACGCGCGTCGGCAGATCGTCGACCAAGCCAAAGTTCGCGTTCATCGGCTGGAAGTGCGCCGGATCGGCTTCGCTCAGATAGCGGTACAGCGCGCCGAGCATCGTCGTGGGCGGCGGCACGACCGGCGGCTCGCCGGCGAGAATGCGCGAGACGTTGATGCCGGCAAGGAGACCGGTTGCCGTACTTTCCGTGTAGCCTTCGACGCCGGTGAGCTGACCGGCGAACAGAACGAGCGGATCGTCACGCAACGATAGATGTGCGGTCAAGCTCGCCGGCGAATTCACGTACGAATTCCGGTGAATCGAGCCATAGCGCAGGAATTCAGCGTCCTCTAATCCAGGGATCATCCGGAAGACGCGCTGCTGCTCGGGGATGCGAAGCCGCGTCTGGAATCCGACCAGATTCCACATGCGTCCAGCGCGATCTTCCATGCGCAATTGAACTATAGCAAAGGCCTCGCGACCGGTGCGAGGATCACGCAGCCCTACGGGCTTCATCGGCCCGAAGCGCAGCGTATCGCGCCCGCGCCGGGCCATTTCCTCGATCGGCATGCAGCCTTCGAAGTACGGCACCTCGTCGAACTCGTGGCCGTGATGCTGATCGGCCGCGGTGAGCGCATCGATGAATGCCTCATATTGCTCGCGTGTGAACGGGCAGTTGAGGTACGCGCCTCCCTCGTCCGCTCCGTCCATCGTCTCCTTTCCATACCGCGAGGCGCGAAACACGATCCCGTCGTCGATCGAGTCGCGCGATACGATCGGCGCGATGGCGTCGTAGAACGCGAGCGATTCGATGCCGAGTCGCCGCCGGATCGCGTCGGCCAGCGCGTCCGACGTGAGCGGCCCGGTCGCGATGATCCCGGGACTCCGGATTTCCGTGGCCTCTTCGCGAACCAGCGTGATGCGCGGATGCGACGAGACTCGTTCGTGCACCGCCGACGAAAAGACGTCGCGATCGACGGTGAGTGCGCTCCCGCCGGGCACGCGTGCCTGGTCGGCGGCCCAGAGCACGATCGAGCCGAGCAGTCGCATTTCGGCCTTGAGCAAGCCGTGCGCATTGGACGTCTCGGTGCTCTTGAACGTGTTCGAGCACACGAGCTCGGCCAGCCTGTCGGTCTTGTGCGCCGGCGTTCCGCGAACGCCGCGCATCTCGTGCACGACCACGTCGTGGCCGCGCTCGGCGAGTTGCCACGCGGCCTCGCTGCCCGCGAGGCCGCCTCCGATCACGTGAATGGGTCCGGAGGTCGACGGCATGCGCTGAAGATAATGCTCGGCGCCGCCCCTTGCGCGTCCGTCACCGCACCCACGGCACCACGACGGCGGCGGTGCACTCGACCTTATCGACGATCGAAGCCGTACCTTGCCCAAAGAACAGCGGCTGAGCGATCAGCTTGTTCTCGGCGCCGAGCACCAGCAGGTCGAACTCGCCCGTCCCGGCCACTTCGACGATCGTCCCGCTCGGGTCGCCGCTCACCAGGACGCGCACCTCGTACGAAGTGTTGCCGTCGGCCGCGAGGGGATCGTATTCGGCTCGTATGCTTCGCTCGAGCGCGCTTCGTTCGATCGCCGCGGCCGGGTGGGACTCATGTGATTCCGGGAGGGCGACGGTCCCAATGGTGACTCTGGCCTCGTTCAATACATGAAGCAGGGTGACGTGTGCTCGCGCGGCCCCGGCGTACGCAAAGGCGAATTCCGCCGCCGCGTGCGAGAACACGCTTCCGTCGAGGGGCACGAGCAATCGGCAAAATATGGCCGGCAGCGCCCCGTCGCCGGCACGCACGACCACTGCCGGGAGCTTGGCATCCTTGAGGATTCTTCCCGTCATCGAGGACTCGGCAACGTGTTGCGGAGCGGCGCCGAGCATCAACAAGTCGTAGTCGCGCGACGCCTCCGAGAGAATCGCACCCGCGGGGTCGGCGCTCGTCGTGCGCTTGGCCGCGAACAGCCGCCCCTGTCCGTTCATGCGCTCGGCCGCGCGCGCCAGGTGCTCCTCGATGCCACGGCCGGCGAGCGACCGCGATGGTCGCGACAACCGCATGAGACGCGCGAGAAGACCACGGTGCCTGACGCGCTCGACGTACAGCGCGACGAGCGAGCCGCCGGTCGCGCCCACGACGGGCGCCGCGATCGCCAGCATCGCGGCCGCGTTCGGGCCGCCCGCTGTGGGCGCCAGGATTCGCACCGGGCCCGCCGGCAGCAGCCGTGACCGGCCGTCATCCTCCACGCGCCTTCGTTCCTCGTCGGTCATGACCAGCTTGGGCATGACGAGTCGAAGCAGCAGCGGCGCCATGAAGGACGTCACCACCGCGACAAGCACGATCGTCGAGTACATCTCGGCGGTGAGCAGACCCAGAGACAGCCCGATCAGGGCGACGACGAGTTCCATTGCCCCGCGCGCGTTCATTCCGAATCCGACGGCGATCGATTCCCAATGCGAGAGGCCGCCGACTCGCGCTCCGCTGTAGCATCCGACGAGTTTGCCGACCACCGCGACGCCGATGACCACCGCCGGTAGCTGCCACCCCGTGAGCGCCCACAGATTCACCTTGAGCCCGACGAACGCAAAGAACACCGGTGAAAGCGCCGAAAGCACGAAGGTTTCGATCGCGTGCAGCGACGCATCGCGGACGCGCGGCACTTGCCGGATGAGAAGTCCCATCGCGAACGCGCCGAACACGGCGTGAATGCCGATCGCCTCCGTGGCGGCCGCGCTGAGGAACGTGAAGACGAGAATCAACGTGACGTCGGCGCCAGCAAGCTTGACCCGCTCGTTCACGTACCGGAGCAGTCGCACGAACAGCGGATAGATCACCCACCGCATCGCCGCGACGTACGCAACGAGGCCAAGCAGCGTCAGTCCAAATCGAGTGATTGAGAACCCGCCGGCGGCGGCAATGCCGGCGATCACGGAAAGCACGAGCCATCCGGTCGTGTCGTCGAGGACGCCCGCGGACAGAATCAGGACCCCGATGTTGCGCCGCACGAGCCCGAGGTCGATGAGAATCTTCGCAACAACGGGCATCGCCGTGATGGCGAGCGCCGTCGCGAGAAACGCGGCGAAGATCGCACGGCTGCCGCCCGGGACGAGATAATGCGCCGGGAGCAACCAACCGAGCGTGCCGCCGAGCGTGAAATTCGTCAGCATCCCGCCGAGCGACGCGAAGAGCGCCGCTCGCCCCAGCGAGCGCATGACGCGGATGTCGGTCTCCAGACCCGTCAGCAGCAATAGGAGCACCATCCCGATCCAGGAGATGGCCTCGAGCAGATGGAACTGGCGCGTCGTCGGCGGGAAAAAGACGACCTCCAGCGCTGGCAGATAGCGACCGAGCACCGTCGGTCCAAGCAGGATTCCTGCTAGGAGCTCACCGATGACGGCTGGCTGCCGAAGTCGACGCATCACCTCCGACAGCGTGCGCGCCAACGCCAGTACCCCGGCCAGTTGCAGCAGCAGCAGGAGGATGGCATGGCCGGAAATCGGCGGCAGCGTCGTCGGATCCACGATCCGATCAGCTCAGCGCGACATGGCGATCACGTCGCCGTAAAAGCGAATCCGGCCCTCGTCGAACGCCTTGAGCAAATCGTGAATGGAACAGGTCACGGAGGCGAGTCGGCCGCCGTAACGGGCCGCGCCTGGGGATGCGATCGAGCGAAAGCCACCGCCGACCGATCGAATGAAGGCACTCATGCTGTCGAGTGGCAACGTCGCCACGCTCCTGTAGTAGCGCACCCAGGCACTGTCGGACTGGAAGAGGTACTGCTCGACGTTCGAGGTATAGAATGCCGAGACCGTCGCGCGATGGCTCGCAAGATACCGGCCCACCGCGCGGATTGCCTTGGGCCCGCCGAAGTCGCCGACGACGGGCACGAGCAGGTTCTTCGACTCGAATTCCTTGAGCCAGCGGAAATTCCCTTCAGTCGCCAGGTACGCCCAGTTCTGGCCCGTCGTATCTGTGGCGGTCTGCAGCGTGGCGTAGGTGGGCATGCCGCGACCAAAGCCGCCGCCGTAGGGGAAGCTGTAATTGATGCGCGGCCCGGCGTCGAAGAACGCCGTGTAGATGTGCTCGAGTGAGTAACTATCGCTGTCGCCGAGCGCGAAGCCGTGCGTCTTGGTGAGAAAGGTTCGCATCGCCGCGAGGTTGCGGCGGTAGAGCGCGGAGTCCGGTGCCGCGGCGTCGAACGCCGCGAAGAGCTGGTCGGGCGTCGAATTGGTGTCGAGGCCCGCTGGGCGAGGGCGCGAGAAGAGCTTGCCGAGGAAGTCCGCGCGATCAGTCGACGTCTCGATGAGCGCCTTGTACATCAGGTGCTCGATCAGGTTGCCCCGACGAATGTCAATGATGAAGGCGATTTTCGGCTGGAGGGCAACGATGTAGGTGAAGTTCTGCTCCGGCCCAACGCCCAGGTACACGCCGCCAGGTTTGATCCGCTCGCGAAGCGCCGGGATCACGGCCTGAAAGCCGGTCTCGTTGGAGAGCAGGTTCTCGGAACGGAAGTAGCCGCCCGGCTCGGAGAGCTCGGTGCTCAAACTCCAGAGCTCCGCGTCGGAGAGACGCGCCGGGATGGTCCCCTGCGCCAGCGTAACGCTGGACACGATCGCGGGGGCGATCGCAACCAGCACCGACCGGCGAAGCGAGCGAAGTGATGCCATGGAGCTCTCCCGGACCAGGCCCTGAGGTGCCGTCGGCGCGACGGCGATGCTGGATAATGCATCGCGGGCGTTTGCGCGCAAACCCGGTACACAACGTGGCTGTGATCCGCGTCGCTGCATCGAGTGGCACGGTGCCGATCCTGCCGGTCGTTTATAGTTTTGTGGAGGACATGTCCTAGCAGCACCGCTCGCGACGGTCGCGGGTGGACCATGAAACGGCAACGATCTCGATCCGATGAAACCGTACCACCTCCTGGCGGTCAGCGTCTTCGTCGCGGCATGTGCCAGAGACGTCATTACCCCTGGCAACTCCACTGCGCCCAATCCCGCGACGGCGGTCGCACTGGGCGCGCAGTTCTCCTGCGCCCTCACCAAGGGCGGGAAAGCCTATTGCTGGGGCGACGATCTCAGTGGGGAGCTCGGTGACTCGTCGTTCACATCGAAGCTGCTACCCGCCGCCACCGCGGGCGGTCACACGTTCGTGGCAATTGCCGCCGGCGTCGAGACCGCGTGCGCCCTCACGCAGACTGGTGCGCCGTGGTGCTGGGGGAGCGATCCCACGCAGGCCGGGCAGAAGCTGTACAGCAACCGGCCCGTGGCGGTTCCCGGTGCACCAGCCCTCGTGTCGGTCACCGTCGGCAACAAGTTCGCCTGCGGACTCGATCGCGACGGCGTCGCGTATTGCTGGGGCGAGAACGAGCACGGACAGCTCGGCGTCGGCGACAGTGTGGCGCATCCCGGCGCGACGCGAGTATCCGGCAGTCACCGCTTCGTGTCGATCAGCGCCGGCTTCTGGCATGCCTGCGCGCTCGCCACCGACGGAGTGCCGTACTGCTGGGGTGATAACACCTTCGCGCAACTCGGAACGACGGATACGCATTCGGCCCCCGTGCCAACGGCCGTCGCCGGCGTGACCTTCACGTCGATGATCTCGGGCTCGATCCACGTGTGCGGCCTGACGTCCGCGGGCGCCGCGATGTGCTGGGGCAGCAACGACGCCGGGCAATTGGGCGACGGCACGATCACGCAGCGGCGGACCGCCGTCGCGGTCCTTGGCGGGCTGACGTTCAAGAGCCTCCACACCGGGCGCGCGAATTCGATCTTCACCACGACCTGCGGGATCACGCCGAGCGACGGCGTCTACTGCTGGGGATGGAACTCAAAAGGCCAGCTCGGCGCGCAGACCACCGATACCTGCAAACCATATACGGTGGGCGGAGTGTCGGTCACCAACGTTTGCTCGATGCGACCGGTGAAGGCGAACGGCGTCTCGAGTGTGGTGAGTCTGGCCGTCGGCATGGAACACGTGTGCGCGCTCACGGCAAGCCACCAACTGTTCTGCTGGGGCGAGAATGCGAACGGACAGCTAGGCGACGGCACGGGCGTGGCGCAGACGACCCCGGTCGAGGTACACGGAGGGCTGTCGCTGCCGTAACGGCGCGGCGCGAGCGAGAGCGGCGCCGAATTGATTTCCGTCGACGCAGATCGGTGACGAGTGTGGGACGGCGGACACCCGACATCGGCGCATGCCGAGTTGCCCGTCTTTCAGATCCGAGACTATCCTATGGCCATGCCCGCGGAGCAGCTGCAGTGGACGGTGGAGATGCTCGACGCGCTGCCAGACGACGGCCAGCGTTACGAGCTCGTCGACGGCGAGCTGCTCGCTGAGCACCTCGAGTGGCAGCCCGCCGGAATGCCCGAACCGCTCGTGCTTTCGATCCCCGAGTTCTTCGAGGACGCGCTCGGCTAGGCCCTACCCCGCCAGCGCCTCTTCGCCCGCCGGCTCCTCGGTCTTGGGCGCGTCCCACTCGTTGCCGCACTTCAAGCATTTTCTAAAGTCGCCGCGCGCCTTGGTGAACTTCATCTCGGCGCCGATGTACCCACACTCCGGACACTTCTCGGCGACGGGCTTGTTCCACGCCACGAAATCGCAGTCCTCGTTGGAGCACGCGTAGAACGCCGTGCCGCGCTTGCGCGAGCGACGCTCCACCAGCTCGCCGCCATCCTTGGGGCACATGATGCCCGTGGGCAGCGAGCGCGTCCCGCGGCATTTCGGGAAGGTGCTGCAGCCCAGGAACTGCCCGCTCCGGCCGGTGCGAATGACCATCGGCTCGCCGCAGAGATGACACTTGTGCTCCGTGAGCACCGGCTTGGCCTTTTCGCCTTTGATCGGCCGTGTGTACTTGCACTTCTTGGGATGGTTCTCGCACGCAAGGAAGGGTCCGAAGAACCCTCCGCGCGGCTCGAGCTTGCCGCCGCAATCGGGACAGCGCAGCGCCGGCACGCCCGACAAGTCGTACGCTTCGGCGATGAGCGCGCCCGCGTCGACCTTGTTCAGCCGCGCGGCGAACGGCGAGTAGAAGTTCTTGAGGACCTTTTGCCAGCCGAGATCGCCCTCTTCCACCTTGTCGAGCTCTCCCTCCATTTCCGACGTGAAGTCAACATTGAAGATGTCCGGGAACTGCTTGACCATCACCTTCTCGACGCTTTCGCCGAGCTCCGTGGGGAAGAAGCGACGTTGATTCAGCTCGACGTACCGGCGATCGGCCAGCACCGAGATGATCGACGCGTACGTCGATGGCCGTCCGATGCCCAAGCGCTCGAGCTCCTTCACGAGGCTCGCTTCGGAGAAGCGCGGTGGCGGCTCGGTAAAGTGCTGGCTCGGCGTGATGCCCTTGCATGGCACCTTCTCGCCAACCTCGACCGAGGGAAGCGCCTGCTCGTCCTCGAGCGTCCGGTGCTCGCCTTCCTCGTGCGCTTCCCGATAAAGCGTCAGGAAGCCCTGGAACTTCACGATCGAGCCCGTGGCGCGGAACAGATAGCTCCGACGTCCGATGTCGGGCTGCATCGTGGACGGGATGTCGAAGTCGACCGTGGTCGTGTCGAACACCGCGGGCGCCATTTGCGACGCCATGAAGCGCTGCCAGACGAGCTGGTACAGCTTGAACTGATCGGGCGTCAGATACTTCTTGACTGTTTCCGGACGGCGGGTGGGATCGGTTGGACGAATGCCCTCGTGGGCGTCTTGCGTGTTCTTTGATTTCGTGTCGCCGTAGAGCTGCGGCCCCTTGGCGAGGAACGAATCGCCGAACAGCGTGCGCAAATAGTCGCGCGCCTGAATGGCCGCGCTCTCCGCCACGCGCGTCGAGTCGGTTCGCATGTACGTGATCAGGCCCGCGGCGCCTTCGTCGCCCATCTCCACGCCTTCGTAGAGATCCTGCGCGACGCGCATGGTGCGCTTGGAGCCGAACGACAGCTTCTTGGCCGCTTCCTGCTGCAGCGTGGACGTGGTGAACGGCGCCGACGGGTTCTTGCGCCGCTCGCGGCGCTTGACTTCCGTGACGTCGAACGTGCGACGCCCCTCGAGGTCGTCGAGGATCCGCTGCGCCTCGGCCTGGTTCGAGATCTCGGCCTTTTTGCCGTCGATGTGGTGCAGCTTGGCCGTGAACTGCTGATTGTCCTTCTCGAGCAGCGCCTCGATGGTCCAGTACTCGACCGGCTTGAACGCGCGGATCTCGCGCTCACGCTCCACGATCAATCGCAGCGCCACCGTTTGCACGCGGCCGGCCGACAATCCCTTCTTTACGGTTTTCCAAAGGACCGGACTGGCCTTGTAGCCGACGAGGCGATCGAGCACACGTCGCGCCTGCTGCGCTTCGACCTTCTTGTTGTCGATCTTGCCGGCCTTCTCGATGGCGCTGCGGACGGCGTCTTTCGTGATCTCGTGGAACAGGACGCGCCTGATCGGCACCGAGAGTGCGCCCTTTTTTGGCGAGATCTGCGTCGCCACGTGGGCGGCGATGGCCTCGCCCTCGCGGTCAGGGTCGGTGGCGATGAACACCTCGCGACTGTCTCTGGCCGCGTTCTTGAGCTCCGCGATCGTCTTTTCCTTGCCCGGGATCGGCACCAGATCCGGCGTGAAGCCGTTCTCCACGTCGATACCGAGCTTCTTCTCAGGCAGATCCATGATGTGGCCGACGGTGGCGCGAACGCGGTATCCGCGGCCGAGGTATTTGCCGATCGTCTTGGCCTTGGCCGGCGACTCGACGATGACGAGCGCGCTGCCCGGCGTTTGGCCGCCGTCGCCGAATTCGACGGACGCGTCGACCTTGGCGCGACCGCCGCGGCGGGCCGCCGCTTTGGCCGTCGCTTTCTTCTTCGCCGTCGCTCGCGATTTCGTCGCGGACTTTTTGGTTGCCATCCTCAATGCACCGTCTGGTTTTGATCGCCGTCGCTCGTGTCGATGAAGCCTGCACCCTGCAAGAGGGCGCGCAGGTCGTCCAGCGCGATGCGTCCGTCGATCTGAATGAGTGCTCGTTCTATGACGTGCTCGAGCTCGGCCGCATTCAGCGCGCCCGAGCCGCTCAACGACAACAAATGTCCCCAGGCCTCGGGCGCGAACCGTCCACGCTCGTGCGGTCCCAGCACACGGAAAGTCATTGCCACTCCCTTTGACGCCTTGACGGGGCCGAAAGCAAGAAGGGGAGGAATCGCGATGCGTGTGGCATCGTTCCTCTCCTTGTCAAACCCATCGCTTTCGCCCCCGAAGGCTTCCATTGGTCGATGGGCGCGAGGCGAAACGGTAACCCATGGCTACCTCGCCGCCAAGACCACTCTCACCACCTCATCTATAACCGATTGCAGTTCATGGAGTTCCGTATCAACCACCCAGTCAGCTGATTCGTACGCCGCCCGGCGCGCCGCGTGCAAAAGCTTGAGCTCGCCAAGCGGATCCGGCCGCGAGAGCAGCGGCCGAAGCGCCGTGGAACTGCCCAGACGCTTGATTGCCGTCTCAGGACGCACTTTAAGGTATATGAGACGTCCAGGGGGTCTGACGAGCGCGACCAGGCCAGGGTTCGCTATCCAGCCGCCTCCAGGCGAGACGATCATCCCGCCGCACGCTCGCAGCTCCTGCGTGAGCTGCCGTTCCAGCTCGCGGAAATACGCTTCACCGCGCTCGCCGAAGATCTGACCGATCGACTCGCCCTCACGCCGTTCGATCTCCAGATCGAGGTCCAGAAACGGCCGATTGAGACGATCGGCAACCGAGCGGCCGACCGTCGTTTTCCCCGACCCCGGCAGCCCGACGAGAATCACGTGAGGGCGATTACGGTCACCCTCCAATCCTGGTCGCGACGTGTGAAAGGTATGCGTCATAATTCCGCCTCGCTTCGCCGAGGGAATCGCCGCCGAACTTCTCGAGCATGGCATCGGCAAGCACGAGCGCGATCATCGCCTCCGCGATCACGCCCATCGCCGGTACCGCGGTCACGTCGCTTCGCTCGGCGACGGCTGCCGCAACTTCGCCGGTCGCGACGTCGACCGTACCGAGTGGCCGCATGAGCGTGCTGATGGGCTTCATCGCCACGCGCACGACCAGCGGCTCGCCAGTCGTCATGCCACCTTCCAGACCGCCAGCGCGGTTCGTCTTGCGGCGCACGTTGCCGGTTCGCGCGCTGTCGCGCATCGGCACGATCTCGTCGTGGACGTCGGCACCGGTCACGCGTGCCGTCTGGAATCCCATGCCGATCTCGACGCCTTTCACGGCGGGAATCGACATGACCGCCGCACCAACGCGTCCGTCGAGCTTTCGATCCCACGACACGTGCGAACCGAGCCCCACCGGGAGCCCGTCGGCGACGACTTCGCAGATGCCGCCGAGCGTGTTGCCGGCACGCTTGATCTCGTCGATGTAGGCGATCATGCGCTGCTCGGCGTCTCGATCGAGCGTGCGAAGCGGCGAGTCATCGGCAACGGCGTTGATGTCCGCCGGCATGCCGTCAGGTCGCTGCGCGTCGATTCCTCCCAGGTGCACGAGGTGGCTGCCGATGCGCACGTCGAATTCGCGCAGGAACCGTTTCGCAATCGCAGCCGCCGCCACGCGCGCCGTGGTCTCGCGGGCCGACGCCCGCTCCAGAATGTCGCGCGCGTCGGTTCGATCGTACTTGAGCAGCCCGGTGAGATCGGCGTGGCCCGGCCGCACGCGTGTGACGGCGCGCTTGCGCACGTGCGGCGCGCCGACAGCGTTCGACCCGCTCCCACCCTCCGCTATCGGCGCGTCGGGATCGAGGACCGGATCAGGCGCCGGATTCATGATCTCTTGCCAATTCTTCCAGTCGCGGTTCTGAATGAGCATCGCGATCGGAGAGCCGATCGTCTCGCCGGCACGCACGCCGGAGATGAACTCGGCGGTGTCGCGCTCGATCTGCATGCGTCGCCCGCGCCCGTAGCCCTGCTGGCGCCGCGCCAGCTCGACGTTCACATCGTCAGCCAGCAGCGGCAAGCCCGCGGGCATGCCTTCGAGAATGCTAACGAGGGCCTGACCATGGGATTCGCCGGCGGTGGTGAAGCGGAGAGGCATGGCTCAAGATAAAACGGCGGACGGCAAAGGGCGCGAGTGCCGAACGGCGGAGATGCCGAACTACGGAGTTGCCAAAGTACGAAGCTGCCAAACGGCGTGAAGTGCGTAAATGCCAAACGGCGCATGGAGCGAAGGTGCCAAAAAGCGGAGACGGCGGGTGAACGGCATCGTCCGCCGTTCACCCGCCGTTCGGTTGTTACGCCCTCCGCCGTTTGTCCGGCGCCGTTCACGCCGTTTGGCACCTTCGCCGTTCGGAACTTTCGCCGTTCGGCACCTCCGCGTTTAGCGCCCGCCGTCCGCCGTCCGCCGTCCGCCCTTACGGTCCGGGCTTGATGTCCTTCGCCGTCAGGTCGACGACGATCAATCCATCCTTGCTGACCGCAAACAGCTTGAGGATCACATCGGCCGGATCGCCGGGCATCGGGAGCGATGCGCGGATTGGGCCGTAGATCGGGTGCTTGAGCATCAGCCGAGCGCGATTCGTGTAGTAGGCGATGTCGACCACCTCGATCTCGCCAGGCGCCGCGGCGACGAACGCCAGGCGCTGGTCCTGCGGGGTGAGCGTGCCATTCGCGTTCGGGTGGAACACGACGCCCGCACCGTCGTCGAACGAATCGTACTTGCCCTGCAGTCGCAGGTGGAACGGATCGTCGACCGCGGCGAAGTACGATTGCGTGCCGTGGGAGGCGACGGTCAAGCCAGTCTGATCGATCGCCAGACCGAAGACCTTTTCCGATGCGTTGTCGGTGAGGTCCGTGATGGTGACGAGCGGCGAGTAAAAGTTGGGTGCCACGCCTGACGAGTCAGCGACCAGAATGATGCGCCCGGCCCCCGACGTGTGGCCTTCACCGAACCCAACCCAGTGGCGATTGCCGCTCGCCGCCGCGAACGTGGTGTCCTCGAGCGCGAGACTTCCGACGTCCAGGTGGAGCACCGCTTCGGCATCGCTGCCGCCGGCTACAGCCTGCGCGACCGCGTTGAGCGGGACCGTGTCCATCACCGCGATGACGCCGGTTTTCTGGCCATACGGGTGGTCCCAGATGAACAACGTGTCCGAACGGGTCGAGGTAGGCAGCGTCGCGCCGACCGCCACGGAGTCCACGTTGAACAATGCGTAGATCTGCTCGGTGGAGCTTTTGATCGTTCCGTACTGCCAGATCTGGCGAGGGTCAGGGACCGGGAGGGACGGATCGAGCCATCGGATCGTGCTCGCCGGGGCGCTCGCCGTGGGGCGCGTCGAATAGAAGATGCGGCCGCCCGCGGACTGCACGAGATACTGCGGCCGGTCGGAGTAGCTGACCGGGCCGTCGACCACGAGGCGAATCTTCCCGGTATTCGGATCGCGCTGGATGTTGACCGTATAGACGTACGTGTTGCGGGTGAGAATCCGGTGCGCGAGATCCTCGTGGAGCTGGCTCGCGTCGGTTGAACCGATGAAGACGCGGCTGATGTTCGTACCACCGGAGTTCGCCACCAGCAGCGTGTCGGTGCGATTGCCGATGAACAGACCCCACGGCAGCGATCCGACCGGGATGCCGGTCGATGCGAAGCCCGCGCCCGTCACGGAGGTCTGCCACACGTCGATCAGATTGAACGCGGTCGCGGAAACGAACACGTGCCCGCGCTGCGCGTCGACGGCGATGTCGCCGACGTCGGCGTTGTGCGGCAGACTGTAGGTGCGGCCGTAGACGACGATCGTCGAATCCATCAGCGCGCTCGCCAGATTTCCTTGCGCCGTGGTGGTGGTCGAGGCGACCGCGTACCCGATCCGGCCCGCCTGATCGACCGCGAATGCAGTGACGCCAAGCTTGGCGCCCTGGAACGATGCCGACAGACCAAGCGGCACGTTCATCTGCACGTTGGCGTTGTAGGGGGGCGTGAGGCGGACCGAATCCCGCAGCACCACGTTGCCGGTGCTATCGCGAAGGATGAGACCAACAGTGGCGATGCCGTCACCGGTCGCGCTCACGCTTACTGAATCAGTGTATTCGCTCTTGGGCTGCACGATCTGCGTCACGCGAGGCTGGGCACTGGCCGAGCTGCCACGGACGAAGACGGCGACCGGCGCCGCGGATCCTGGCTGGCGATCCATGTCGATCGAGGTCGCGGTCACGAGAATCTTGCCGCGGATCGGCGCGTTGGCCGGGATTCGTACGACACCCGACAGCGTGACGTCGCGCGGAGAAGTCGTGTAGACCTGTGAGATCGTCGTGTCCAGCTTCGTCGGCCAATTCGCGTCGCCTTGCGCGCGAATGTCGATTCGGCTGATTCCGTCGCCGTGCTGGGACCGCGCCGAAACGCTCAAGCCGACTCCGGCCGGAACGCTGTCGCCGTTCGACGGGGCGAGAAGAGAGACCTTGGGTCCTGCGACGATGTTGACGGCCACCTGCGCCGTGTCGGCGGCACCGACACTGTCGGTCGCCGTTACGACCACGACCAGGCTGTCGATCGTGGTGTCGAGTGGCACGAGCGGCTGGAGGAAGCGACGGATGATCGTGTCGCGGAGGCCCGGGCGGAACGTGCCACTGGCGGGCACCTTCGTCGTGGCGTAGCGCGGCTTCTGCGAGAAGGTACCGAGGTCGACGCTTCCCTTCTCGGTGACGCCGAGGATGGTCGCGTTTTTGAGAGAGTGATCGCCGTGCAGCCGCACGCTGACGAACACCGAGTCACCAAGATTGATCAGCGCGCCCGCCTTCGGCGAGTCGAGCGTGATCGTCGGCGCCTTGTTGGCCGTCTTTGACGACGAAGTCGAGGATCCCGTCTGCGTCACACCCGTGGTGGCCGTGTCGCAGCTCGCGATCACCGCGACGCTCGCCGCAAGCGCGGCGAGCCGGGTCCATGTTGAGCGAATCATTATCAAGTGACTCCGAAGTCCGTTTATGGGCGGCCCGGCGCGGCGGGCTGCTCACCGTCGTCGATGATGTGCGGGGTGATCAGGATGAGGAGATCGCGCTTGGTCTCGGTGCGGTTCGTGACGCCGAACAGATGCCCGAGGATCGGCAGGTCGACGAGCACGGGGATGCCGGACTTGCTGACGTTGACCGTCGTCTGGGTCAATCCGCCCATCACCGCGGTCTCGCCGTCGGCGACGAGCACTTCGTTGTCAACCTTCTGCGTCGGGAACACGGCGCCGACATCGTTGGCCTGGAACTGCACGTCCGAGTTCTCGACGTGGACGCGCATCTGGATCTGGCGGTTGGCCGTGATCTGCGGCGTCACGGTGAGGATCACACCGGTCTGGCGGAACTGCACCGTGGCGCGCGGGAAGTTGCCCTGGTTGTTGCCCCCCGTTCCGGCTTCGATCACGCGGACCGGCACATCGGTGCCAGCGGTGAGGTTCGCCGTCCGGTTGTTCAAGACGCTCGCGCTGGGCTCGGCCTGCACGTCGAGCAGCGTGTTCTGCTGCAGCGCTTCGAGGAAGGTGCTGAAGTTGTAGTTGCCCATCGCGGTCGAGAAGACGAGCTGCAGCGCGGCGCTCGGAATGCGCGCTGTCGCGTTGGCGATGGCCGACACCGTGTTGCCGCCGAGCAGAATCTGGCCCGGGTCGGTGCGCGCTTTACCCGCGGAGTCGAGGCGCGGGATGACGTCGTTGAAGAACTGCTGCTGCGTGCCGATGTCGTAGCGCAGGCCCAGACCTTCCAGCGTCGTGCGATCGACGAGGATGATCTTCGCCTTGATGTTCACCTGCGGCTGCCGCAGATCGAGGCTCTGCGCGTACTTCTCGAGATCGACGAGCGCCGAGGGGATGTCGGTGATGCTGATACTGTTGGTGATCGTGTCGGCCGTGACGGTGCCGCGGACCGGGCACGAGAAGCTCTGCACGACGCCCACTTGCGGCATCGGCTGCGCCGCCGGCGCGCCGGCAGCCGGTTGCGTGATCGGTACCTGCATCTGCGGTGCGATGGGGCAATTGCGGGTGAGTCGCTCGGAGACCATCGGCGCCACGGCTTTGGCGCGCGCGTAGTTCAGCCGGATGTTCCTGGTCTGGAGCGGAATCGTTGCCTGGCGCTGCGCGAGGTTCTCGAAGGTATCGACGATGATCACGCCATCGGGGTTGATCGTGACGTCGTACCCGTTGGCATTCATGATCTCGCGGAGCGCCGTATCCCACGGAAGGTTCGTGATGTTCGCGGTGACGGTGCCGATCACGCCCTTGGAGGGGAGGATCGTGCGGCCGGTGAACGAGGCGAATACGCCGAGTACGTCGTTGATCGGCGCGTTTTCCCAGTTCACGGTGATGCGCGGCTCCTGCGACTGCCTCCGGGCCGCGGCGCTGACGTCCCGCGTGGCGGGAATCGCCGAGCGGGACTCGCTTGCCTCACGCAACGTGGGCGCCTGGGCTGCCGTGGAGGCGGGGGCCTGGACTTCCGGCGCCGTCGCGACTTCCTGCGGCTTTGGCGCCGGCTCCTGCTTGGGCGCGGGCGCTTGCTTGGGCGCGCCTTCCTGCTTCGGAGCCGGCTCCTGCTTCTGCGCCGGCTGCTGCTTCTGCGAAGGCTGCTGCACGGCCGACGCTTCCGGCGCGGCGGGCTTCTGGGACTGCGCGCTCGCCATCACACGAGGAGCGCTTCCCGTCTCCCACGGCTCGAAGCCGCCGGAGATGCCGTCGACGCGCACGCGAACCTGGCCGTCGGACTGCGTCACCGTGTACGTGTGCGGCGCATCGAGGGCGATGACGACGCGCACGATCGATTTCGTGAATTGCGAATAGCGGATCTGCTTGATCTCGCCGCGCGCGATGCCGTTGTACGAATCACCCTGCGGCAAGCCAAGCGTCGCGCCCGAGAGGTCGACGACGATCTTGTCCGGCTTGCTGAGCGTGAAGTGCTTGAGCGTGACCATGCCGTCGACGCGAATGACCACGTCGGCGCGTCCCGCGGCTCCAGAGGTGGGCGCCACACTGAGCGCGACGACGGTGGCGTCGTTGGGTGGGAGCGTCGAGGCGTCCGCGAGGCGGACGCTTGTCGCGCCGAACGCAACGAGCATCACCGATGCAAGCGTCCGGTGGGAAATCATTTTGCCCTCACTTTGGTGGAGTCGCCGAGGACGAGCGAGTCCTGGCGGTTCATGCCGAATTCGTCAATCGTGAACACCACGGTCTTCAGGCGGATCGACGAGACCCGCATGCGTCCCAGGGCGGACCCCGTGGCGACGCGGTACTGCATGTTCGTCCCGATGTCGCGAAGCGTGGCCACGGAGTGGCCGTTCGGGTCGAACAGAATGCCCGTGAGCCGGAGATCGCTCATCGTCGGGCGGAGCTCGTTGGTGCTCATGAGCGAGAAGAACGGATCGCGTCGCCCGTCCTTCGCATACGCGTACTGCTCGCGCATGATCACGGTCGCCATGGCGTCGGTGTCACTTGCCGCGACGTCGAGGTGGCCGCCGGCGTGTTCGACGGTCGGCTCCTGTCTGGGACGCGCGGCCACACGCGCCGGCCTGGGCGAGGACACGGGCTGCACGTCGGGTCGCTGCTCCGCCTCGACATGCGCGCTTGCGGCATTGGCCGCCTTTTGGGCGGCGGCTTTTGACGCGCTGAGCGGACCTTGTGCGTGCGCCGAGCGCGCGGCGAAGGCAACCGCCGCGGCGAAGAGAATGGATCGGGTCATGGGGCCCCCGGCTTAGCGGTCGATGCCGACAGTTGCGGTGAGGACGGATCCGCCTGCGATGTGTGCGCGACGTACGTCTGCACCTGGAAGTGCACGTCGAGCAGCTGCTCGTTCTTGCGGGGTTTGAGTTCCCCGCCGGCGCGATTCGTCGGCGCCAGCTGCATGTTCATCGGGACGACGATGCGCGGCAGCGCGCCGATGTTCGACACGAACTCCGCCACCTGATGGTAGGGCCCCGTGACGGCGACCTTGTAGCGGTAGGTGTCGAACTGGTCACCGTTGAGGATGCCGTCGGGCTGCACATCGGAGAATTCGAGACCGGCGCGGCGGGCCGCGCTCGAGATCGACTCCACCAGCGCCGGCACCTCGTTCTGCGTCGGCACCAGCCGGCGCAGCACGGCGAGCTGGCGTGCGAACTCGTCGGCTTCCTGCTTCATCTTGGTTGCCGTGCCACGAGCGACGTCGGCCTTGGCGATCTTGTTGAGCGAGTCGAGCGTGTCGAGACGCGCCGACAGCATCTCGAGATCCTCGTCCTTGGGCGTCCAGACCCAATGCTGGTACAGCCCGGCCAGAACGACTGACGCCGCCCCCACGAGGAGCAACTTCGTATCGCGATTCATGGCTACCTCACCATCAGGCTGAGGGGCAGGCGCCGGACGGCCATCGAGTCGGGCCGGTTATAGGCGAGCGTGAGCTGGAACTGCGTGACTTCCTTCCCCAGCTCCATCGCCAGCTCCGACCGATCGAGTTGCACGTTGGTCAGGAAGGGCGACGATTCCAGATCTTTCCAGAAACGCGTGAGCGCCTGAATGTCGACCGTGTGTCCCTGGATGCGAACGGCCACCGGATCCTTGGGAATGTCCGTTTCGAGCCGGCTGCGGCCGTGCTTCCTGGCCGCGGCTGAGGTGTCGGCCTTGGGCGCGGCGACGACGTTGGTCGAACCCTGCGGCGTGCCGCTGGTCGCGACCGCGGTGAGCCAGGTGTACTGCGGGATCACGCGGCTCACTTCGTCGAGGATGTGCGGCCAGATGAACCGATCATCGTCGAGGCTCTTGATGATGTTCACCTGGCGCAGGATCGTGTCGCGCACCGACTCGGCGTGGTAGCGATCCTTGAGGAAGTTCGCATACCGCGTGGAGTCGGCGACGGCCGATTCGCGCCGCGTGTTGAGAATGGCTTCGCGCGCGGTCTGCGTCGTGAACAGGAAGCCGACGGCGCCGGCGCTGATCACGACGGCCGCGATCGCCCCGATCATGTACTTGTCACGCAGCCGGAAATTGAAACCGCTGGTGACGGCCCCGATGTCGACGGCCTGCTTGCGTGGGGCCTTCTTCTTGGGGCCGGAGCCCGGCGAGAGATTGATGTTGATCATGCGACCTGCCGCAGCGCCAGCCCGATCGGCATCATGAGGAGGGGCGCGATCTCGTCCGTCACAAGGGACTCGAGCGCGCCATCGCGGACGCGAAGGTTCGCCAGCGGATTGGCTTGGCGCACGGTAAGCCGCAGGCGATTGGCCAACATTTGATTGAGGCCCGGAATGCGCGAGCCGCCGCCGCACGTGTAGATCTGGCGGAGGTTGCCGGTCCGGGAATTCTGGGCGACGAACGCAGCGGCGCGCTCGATCCCGACAGCGATCTCCTCGCCACGCCCCTCGATGACTGCATCGAGGTGCGGCGAGCGGTCATAACCTTGAATCAGTTGCTGCGCTTCTTCCATCGACAGGCCGCGCTCGCGCTGCAGGTCTTCACGGAAGCGGCGCGTGCCGACCGTGAGATCGCGCGTCAGGAGCGGGACGCCGTCGTCGAGAATATTGATGTTGGTGACGTCGTGGCCGATGTTGAGCAGCGCGACGACGCCGCTCATCGCATCCGGGTGATTGAGCTCGAACGCGTTGTGAAGCGCGAATGCCTCGACGTCGACGACCGCCGTGTCGAGGCCCGCGTCGGTGAGCACGCGCATCTTCGACTCGATCAGCTCGCGCTTGGCCGCGACGAGCAGCACGCTCATCTCGAGGCCGTCGGCGTCGGGATCGAGAATCTGGAAATCCAGCTCGACCGACTCCATGTCGAACGGCACGTGCTGTTCGGCTTCCCACCGCATCAACTCGCGCGCTTGCTGCTCCTTCACGCGCTCGATTTGAATTTTCTTAATGATGACGTCACGCCCGCCGACCGCCGTCACGACCACCGGCGACTTCACGCCGGCGCTCTGCAGCGCCGAGCGTATCGCCTCGGCGACGATGCCAGGGTCCATGACCTCGCCCTCGACGATCGCGTCCGCGAGCAGCGGCGTGACCGTCGCGCGGACCAGTTCCGGCTCGCGCTTCGAGTGGTCAACGACAGCGACTTTGATGAGTCCCGAGCCGATGTCGAGACCAACGCTTGTCTTCTTGCGACCGAATAGAGCCATGGGATTGGCAGCGAAGCAGTGGACTGATGACGGAGAATGACGTCCCGATCGTCCACGTTTGTCGGGTGCTGCAACCGCGCATGCGACTGCAGCGGTACCGTCCAACCGAACACGACCGACACGTCTGCAGGTAACAGCCTTGGCACACGCGCGATAAGCGTATTAGCACGCGTGATGAGTATCACACGGAATCAGAAAATTTCTGACCAGCTGCGTTCTCGCACGGGACGCGGTGGTGATGCCAGTCGGAGCAGACGCGCGATCACGCAGGGTGAGTACACGATCGTTCCAGCACGTAGTGCGATCGCCGTCGACGGTGCTGGCGCGAACGACAGCATCGCGCCCTCGATGTACACGGAGTCGGCCACAATCGGCCCCCGCGCGATCACCACGCCCGTCGCGACGAACGGCGCCGTGATTCGCAGCGCGCCGTCGACCAGTAAAATTCCTTTATAGCTGCCGCCTGCGATCGTCGTGTCGCCTGCCACAATGCGCGCGCCATCGGCGATCGCGAGCGCTGCCAGCTGCCGCGATGTCATGAAGAAGGTCGCCGAATCGGCCGCTCGCGCATCGATTGCCCCGCGTACGCTGTCGCTCGAGCTCCACGTGGCGCCTGGTGCAACGAGGATCGTGGCGGCGGCGCGAGCGGCGCAGTCCCCATCGCCGGCCGTGTCGCTGTCGAATCGAACGTCGTTCACGTCCACGTTGCCGCGCGCGATCAATCCCGCTGGTGCTGCGGGGCCAAGCGCCGGAAACCGCGCGACGACGCCGAATCGGCGACGGCCGCGATCCACATCATCGATCCGAGCGTCAGCCGTGAGCCACAGTACACCGCCGGCGAGGCGCGTTGCCGTCGCGTGGACCCGCACCGGAACCGATTGTTGTACGACGGACTCGAATGGAGTCGCGACGCCAAGTGGAAGGTCGGCCAGTAAAGATTCTTTCCACTGCGCGAGCAGCGTGTTCAACGCGTAGTCCGCGCTCGCCGCGAGAATCGCGTCGCTGTGCGAGAGCCGCGTGACGCGCTGGCCCACGCTCGACGATGCCGCGACGCCGGCGACGAGCACGCCGAGCAACATGAGCAGGCCGAGCGCGGCGATGAAGGCGACGCCGCGGCGGCGCGCGACGGAGGCGTCAGCGCCGATTGTGGACGAGCACCGAGACACTGATCGAGTCCGTTCGTTTGCCGCGCCTGCCCGCCGAGCCGAGCGCGCGCACGGCATTTTTGGTTTCGCCGCGCAGCGTGAGCGTGACGGCGGCCAGCGCTCGCGGCGTCGCGAGCGGAATTGGCATGGCTGTTCCAGTGGAATCGAGATACGCGAATGCCAGTCCGCGCGCCGAAGCGGGCAAGAGCGGTCCAGCGACCGGTTGAATGCCATTGAACCGCGACTGCGCCGGATTCCATTCGCGCGCGCCGAGGTTCCAGGCTCCGTCCGACGACCGATAGAGGCTGTAGCGCACCGGTCTCGTGACGCGAAGCGGTCGCCCCGGCGCGACGGCGATCGACGAAGTGGAATCGAGCGCGATCGCGACACGCGGCCGGCGCACGAGGCTGTCTGCGAGCACCGGGCCGCCGGCCGCGCACTGTCCCGGCGCCGCACTACTGACTGATGCGATCACGTGCGGCTGCCACGTGTCCAGCGAGTCGTCCGGCGTGAACAGCCACACACTGTCGCCCGCTTCGATCGGCGACGCATAGCTCGCGTACGCATCGGCGCCATCGGTGTCGGGCGGCAGTACGAGCGAGCGCTCCGACGTGTCGCACACCACGCCGCCGGCGATCGTGCCACGCATCTCGAGCGCGGTATCGCGCGCGTCGCGCACATCGCCCGCGGCGGCGCTCAACGCGCGAATGTCGACCGGCAGAATGGCTGCGGCTTCGCGAAGCTGCGCCGCGAGCGATGCGTCGTCGAACAGATCGGACAGCAGGCGCTGTTGCCGAAGCCCGGTCAGCGTGATGAGGCTGAGCACGACGCCCGCGACGATCATCGCGACGAGCAACTCGACGAGCGTGTAGCCCCGCGGTCGCGAGCCCGCGCGCCGGCTCAGCACGGGAGTCTTGTCCTCAGAACGATGGAACGCGCACTGTCGACGCCATAGATGACGCTGTCTCGCAGCTCGCGGACGGCGTTGGGGACGAGCCGAACGTCCCAGAGTTCCCGGATGTTGTTCGCCTCGCTGGCGGCTCCGCTCGCGGCCTCGCACGGGCCCGCGGCAAGCAGTTGGATTCGGTTGGACGCAGCGCGGATGGCCGCCGCCCGTGTGCGCACCGCCGTGCGCTGTCGAATCAGGACCCCCGTGGTGCCGGTCAGCGCCAGCAGGCCAACTTCGACCAACAGCAGCGCCACGAGGAGTTCGACCAGCGTGAACGCGTGACGCGAACCGAGACGTGGATGATGATCAGATCGCGCGACTGGTGTGCGACTCATGCCGCCAAGCTATGCCGCACGCCGGTGTCGCCATCATCCTTCCAACGCGCGGTCGATCAAAAGGCCGCTGCGCATCGGCAGCGGCCTTTTCCGAGGAGCGGTCCTGGCGGGACTACTTCTTTTTTCGAACGTCGATCTGGACGTTGGTGAGCCCGGAGCCATTCAGCTTCCCGAAGATCTTGGCTTCGGTCTGCGACATCGTTCCGTCGTACACCACGTCGCCGACGATCCCATTCAAGGTGAGCTCGAGGTGGAGCGTGGGATACACGAACGTCCCACTCACCGTGCCATCCGTCGCGCCGGACACGCCAGCGATCAGCGTCGTTCCTGTGACGTCGGTTCCGGATTGTGTGAGGTTGAGCGACAGCGAGTATCCGTTCTGGAGCGCCGTCCACTGCCCATCTACCGTCTGGACGGGCCCCAGCAGCGAATCGTGGCAACCGACCGCCGCAACGAGCAGGAAAAAAGCGAGCACTCGGCGCATACACACGGGAGAGGGTGTTGTGTTCCAGAACTCTGAGGCGCGGGCCGCGCTCGAACAAGTCGATCGCGTACCTGAAGAATACTTCGCGCCCGAGTTCCGTGCCGACTTTGCACCCCGAGGAAACAGACAGCCCGGCGGCGCTTGCGCGCCGCCGGGCTGTCTCCCCACGACCAACTACGGAAATACTTACCTATTTACTTACACACCGGCTCGCCTTCAGCCGCCGTACCGACGATCGGGTTGGTCGTGTTGACCGCCACGCCGCAGGTCACGAGCGGGGTCTGCAACTGCGTGTGCGTCACCGTCGCCGACCACAGGCCCGAACCGGTCGTGAT
>DATISA010000076.1:0-8436 GCA_035469245.1 Gemmatimonadaceae bacterium | reverse complement strand
GAGGCGCTCGACATCATGGCGCCCCGCCGTACTCCGGTGCTGTCGGCGGCTCCAGGACGCGTGCTCAAGCTGTTCACCAGTCACGATGGCGGATTGATGGTCTACGCCGCCGATTCGTCGGAGCGGTTCATTCTGATGTACGCGCACCTCGACGGCTACGCGCCTGGTCTGCACGACGGCGCGTCTCTCACGCGCGGACAGCTCATCGGCTACGTGGGCTTCACCGGGAACGCGTCGCCCAAGGCGCCGCATCTCCACTTTGCGATCGCGCGGAGTGGCGATTTGCGGCGATGGTCCAAGGGAACGCCGGTCGACCCGCTGCCTCTGTTGCAGCGCGCGCGTGGCCGCTGATCGATTGCCTCGCCGTGCGCCCCATCGAGTTGGAACAAATGGGACGTGGATCTGACGGATCGAACGGATCGAACCTGGTGGCGCGAAGGTGACGTTTGGAGACGAGCCGTGACGGAACTTTGATTGGCACCGCCGCTCAGGAAGCCACCGGTAGCCAACCCGAGCGTCGGTTCCCAAGAAAAGCTCGTCCGGGCTCGTCCCGGGAGGAGGCCTCTAAGCTGAGGTTCGAGCCGTTACATCCGTCAGATCCGCGTCCCAAGCAGTTGCAGTTGTCGTTGCCGTTGCGTTGCCCGTATCCGTCGGATGGCTTGGCACGCCAACTTCGTGAGTATCACAGGGCCGCGGTTTCTGTTCTCATCGGAATCGTGGGGGCGCCGGCGCGAGCACAGTGACGCCACCCGTCACCGTGAAGTGACCCTCGAGCGTCG
Organism: Gemmatimonadaceae bacterium; assembly: GCA_035469245.1. Taxonomy (GTDB): domain Bacteria; phylum Gemmatimonadota; class Gemmatimonadetes; order Gemmatimonadales; family Gemmatimonadaceae; genus JAQBQB01. Next base: position 7,657 of record DATISA010000076.1, on the reverse strand, counting down.
CCGCTGAGCTTCCCCCGGCCCACACCGTGAACGCACCGGGCTCCACGACGCGTCGCATGTCGCGATCGTACATGGCCAAATCGTCCGGGGCGAGCCGGAACGTGAGCGTCTGCGTCTGACCTGGTTGCAGCGTCACGCGACGGAATCCGCGCAGCTCGCGCACCGGTCGCGTCACGGTCGCGGCGTCGTCGCGCAGATAGAGTTGCGCCACCTCCGTTCCCGCGCGCGCGCCCGTGTTGCGCACGTCCACCGTCACCATGACCGAGTCGGACCCGCGCAGCGTCGGTCGCGACAGGTGCAGATTCGAATACTCGAACGTCGTGTACGAAAGGCCGTAGCCGAACGGGAACAGTGGCGTCCACGGAGCGTCGATGTACTTGGAGTTCCATTTCACGCCCTCCATCGGCGGGCGCCCGGTGTTCTTGTGGGCGTAGTAGATCGGCACCTGGCCTGTCACGCGCGGGAACGTCGCGGGCAGCTTGCCGCTCGGCGCGACATCGCCGAAGAGAACGTCGGCGAGCGCGTTGCCGTGCTCCACACCCAGGTGCCAGCTCTCCACGAGTGCCGACGCGCTGTCGGCGAGCCACTGCACCGCCAGTGGGCGTCCGTTCACGAGCACCGCGATCACCGGCTTGGACGGGTTCGACGCCCGCGCGGCGCGCACGACCGCCTGCGCGAGCTGGTGCTGCGCGCCCGGAAGGCCGAGCCACGAACGGCTCGCCGCCTCACCCGTCATCTGCTCGGCTTCTCCCACCACCAGCAGCACGACGTCGGCCGTGCGCGCGAGCTGCTCGGCTTCGGCGATTGCCGGCGTGCTCACCGGTCCTTCCACGGGCACCGTGTCGAGCCCCACGCCGGCGGCGTACTTGATGTCTGCGTTGGGAAGTGCGCGGCGCAGTCCATCGAGCACGCTCACCGCGTCTTCCTTCCGGCCGGCGCCGTGCCACCCGCCGAGCACCGAGTTCGAATCCGCGGCGAGCGCGCCGATCACGGCGATGCTGCGAACGTCACGCCGCAAGGGAAGGGAAGGCGCTCCGCCGATCGTACGATTCGTGAGTAGCACGATCGCTTCACGCGCGATCTCGCGTGCCTGCGCGCGATCTTCGGCGGTCAGGATCTGACTTCGTTCCCGGTCCGCGCTGACGCCGCGATACGGGTCGTCGAACAGGCCGAGTGCAGCTTTGACCGCGAGGACGCGATGCACCGCCGAATCGAGTAGCGCCATCGGGAATCGCCCCGAGCGCAACTCGGCGCCGAGCTTGTTGCGGTAGAGTGTACTCGACATCTCCATGTCCACGCCGGCGCGCAGCGCGCGCTCGGCGACGGTGAGGCTGTCGCCGAGGCCATGGGCGATCATCTCCCAGATTCCCGTCCAGTCGCTCACGACCATCCCGCGAAAACCCCACTGCTTTCGAAGGACGTCGGTGAGCAGCCAATCGTTCGCGTGCGACGGCGTCCCGTTGATCTCGTTGAACGACGCCATGAACGAACCGATGCCGGCTTGCACCGCGGCGTGAAACGGCGGGAGGTCGATGTTCCAGAGATCCCGTTCGGAAACGCTCACGACGTTGTAGTCGCGCCCGCCTTCCGCGGCGCCGTACGCCGCGAAGTGCTTGGCCGTGGCGAGGACCGACGTCGGCGATCGGAGATTGTCGCCTTGAAAGCCGCGCACCTGTGCCGCGGCCATCACCGAGCCGAGGTAGGGATCTTCGCCCGCGCCTTCGATGATGCGCCCCCAGCGCGCGTCGCGCGCGATGTCGACCATGGGAGCGAAGGTCCAGTGCAGTCCAAGCGCCGTCGCTTCCGTCGCTGCGACGTGAGTCGCCCGGACGGCCGCCATCGAATCGAACGTCGCCGCCATCGCCAGCGGGATCGGAAAGATCGTGCGCATCCCGTGGATCACGTCGTAGCCGAAGATGAGCGGGATGTGAAGGCGCGATTCCTCGACCGCGATCTTCTGCATGCGGCGCGTGACGTCCGCGCCGTAGAGGCCGAGGAACGAGCCGAGCTGGCCCTTCCGCACTTGCTGCTCTCCCGCGGCATCGACGGTCGGACCGGTCTGGCCGAATCCCGCCGGCGATTGCGTGATCTGCCCGAGCTTTTCCTCGAGCGTCATGAGCTTGAGGACGGAATCCGCGATGTGCGATGCGCGCGGTGGGATCATCGCGAGTTGAGCGGGTGATCGTTGTGCGCTGCCGAGCGCGCCGGATACGAGCAGGAGGCCCAGCGATGCGACGATCGCACGCCTGGGCACGACGAACGCGTCTACCGTCTGAGAGCTCATGACGTCATCTCGCTGCGAGTTGGTTCGGGTGCCGGCTGAACAGGAGCGGCGGAGTCCAAACATCGGTCAGCTTGCCGCGAAGTTCAATGCGACCGACGCGGTAATTGGGGTAATCAGGGTCAGAGTCGAATTACCGAAACAACGCAAAAAGGGTCAGAGTCGAATTACAGCCGGCCCAATTAGGGTCGGCCTAATTAGGGTCAGAGTCGAATTAGGCGTGTGTAATTCGACTCTGACCCTAATTAGCGCCTATTCGCGCCGTTAGCGTTGTTGGCGCACCCGCGCGAACCCTCGCCACTCACGCGCTCTACCCCCGCGGTTCGCCGTTCCGGCGTCCGCCTCACTCCTCGTACTCGTCCGACCCCTGCACCCAGATGAACGACTGGAGGTCGATCATGTCTTGCGGCCTCAGATCGCGAAGATCGCGACGGACGGTTTCGGCGAATCGCAGCACGCTGCTGTACGTCGTCCACGTGGGACGCGACTGATACTGGAGCTCGAAGCCATACTCACGCGAGGCGAGACGGGTCACGTTCGGCTTCAGGAAGAAGTGCTGGTCTGGTTGCGCGATGAATGGAAAGACGGTCAGCACCGGCCACGTGAGCACGCGGGTCTGTCGTCGCGGCAGCTCGGCCACCACGTCGCGCCACCGCTCGAACTTCGTCTCGATCTGACCCGGCTCGTACAACAGGTCGTACAACCCGACCGCGAACGCGCGCGCGCCGGCGGCCGTCTTGACGGCGTCGCGGAACGCCATCTTCTCGAACGAGAAGAGCAGGTTCGTCCTCGATTCGATCGCGACGGCGCGCGCCGATACGTCCGCAAAGCGGCCCTCGTCCAGAAGCCGCCGATGCTCGGCCCGGTTCAGCGTCTCCATCCACCGTTCGTGCGCGCGCCACTTGTAATTCCGCTCCCAGTCCAAGTAGGTCTCGTCGCGAAATCCTCCGGGAAAGAACCGAAGGAACTTGCGACGGGAGCGCGCCGCGCCGGCGGATAACTGCCGCCCAGGTACCCGGACCTCCGCGCGCCGCGGTTTCGCGGAACGGGTCGTCGCCATCGATCTGTGCCCTCGTGATGGTCCCCGCGGACCAACAAAGCACAGACTGGACCAGATCGTTGCCCCCCCAGCGGGCGCGAGCGCAGTGCGTGAAATCGAGTCTGACCCTAATTCGACTCTGACCCTTTTTACCGCGCAGGCCTAATTCGACTCTGACCCTTATTAGCGTGGCGAGCCGGCGCCACCTCGCGCGGAACCTCGCAGCTCACAGCTCGCCTCTCACCCCTATGCCCTTGCCGTTCGCCGTTCTCCCCTCAGTACCCGACCGCCCCTCCCGTACTCCTCGGCTCCACCACCCCTTCCCACCCGCGGACTCCGCGCAGAATCGCGTTCGCGTTCGCCAACGAGCGGATCTCGCGCAGGCGATGCCCCATCGCCTGCAAGGTGTCCATGGTCGCCTGATTCAGCCCGCCCTGCTCGTACGTCAGCGAGTCGGGCCACGTCTGGTGGTGAATGCGCGGCGCGTACATCGCGTCGGCCAGCGACATGTGCTGGTCGATCACGTTCAGGATCGCCTCCGTCACGGCGGTGATGATCGTCGGACCGCCCGCGGCGCCCACGACCATCAGCAGCTTTCCGTCACGGCCGAGTACGATCGTCGGTGACATGGCGCTCAGCATCCGCTTTCCTGGCTGAATGGCGTTCGCTTCGCCCTGCACGAGCCCGAACTGGTTCGGCTTGCCCGGCTGCGCCGCGAAATCGTCCATCTCGTTGTTGAGGAAGAAGCCGCCGCCGTCGACGAAGGCACCGCTGCCGTATCCGCTGTTGAGCGTCGTCGTCGTCGCCACGGCGTTGCCGTTGCCGTCGACCACGGAGTAGTGCGTCGTGTGCATCGGCTCCGCTGACGCGGTGAACACGGGCGAGCGCGTGGCGTGATGCGGATCGATCGTCGACGCCAGCTTGCGCGCGTATTCCTTGCTCGTCAGCTCAGCCACCGGAACGTTCACGAACGCCGGATCGCCGAGTTTCGTGTTGCGATCGATGAAAGAACGGCGGAACGCTTCGGCGACGAGGTGCGTGTACGCTGCCGTGCCAAACGGCGGAAGCTGGGGAAAGGTCTCGAGCTGATTCAGCGTCTCGACCACCGTGATGCCTCCCGACGACGACGGTGGCATCGCGTAGAGTGTGTAGCCGCGGTAAGTGCCCTTGATCGGTTCGCGGACCACGGCCTTGTACCGCGCCAGATCCTCCTTCGTGATGATCCCGCCGTCCGCCTTCTGTTCGGCGACGAGTTGGTCGGCGATCGGGCCGGTGTAGAACGCCGACGGGCCTTTGTCTGCGATGAGTGTGAGCGTGCGCGCGAGATCGGGCTGCTTCAGTATCGAACCCGGAGCGGGCGCCTGCCCATTCGGGAGGAAGACCTTGGCACCGGCGAACTGACTGATCAGCCGGCGGCTGCCGTTTAGCGATCTGTAAAGCGCCGAATCGACCGCAAAACCTTCCGATGCCAGGCGGATCGCCGGCTGCATGACATCGTGGAGCGACATCGTTCCGAACTTGGCGAGCGCCTCGGACATACCGGCCACCGCGCCAGGTACGCCCACCGCGAGTCCGCCGACGAGGCTCTTGTTGGTGAGCTTTCCGCTCGCATCGAGGTACATGTCGCGCGTCGCGGCGAGCGGCGCGACCTCCCGGTAGTCGATCGCCGCCGCGCGACCGTCGGCCATGCGAATGACCATGAACCCGCCGCCGCCAATGTTGCCGGCGAAGGGGTACGTCACGGCCAGGGCGAATCCGGTGGCCACCGCCGCGTCCACGGCATTGCCGCCGCGCTTCATGACCTCGGCGCCCGCGGCGCTAGCAAGTTCGCTGTTGCTGACGACCATCGCGTGCTCGGCGACCACCGGCGGACGGCGGCGCCGCTCTGCCCAACCTCCGGGGAACGCGGCCGCCTGAACGGCGGGCACGCTGGTCGACGGTGGGGGAGCCCGATGGCAGGAGATCCCCGCGATGGCAGAGATCGTGAGCGCGACGAGCGAGGCAACGCGCGTTGCGGAGGTCCGGCGGGTCACAAGCATGGTCGGTCGAGTTTGAGGGTCGTTGGCGGCGAACCGTTGGCGAAAGATACCAGACGGCGTCTGGCCCGGGTTAGAGCGCGCGGGCGCCGAGAAGCACCGTGGTCGTGGCTCGAACCGAGACACTCAGGGCGCCTACGTCATCCCGCGCCCGCTGCTACGTAACCCGTCTCATGTGCACAAACGCCTATCGGGCGCCATTCTTGTCCGCACACCGCAATCACGCGGAAGATCATGATGGTTCACGCACTGAGAGAATCGTGAAACGACAAAACCTCGCGCTGCGCAGAAGCGTTGTCAGCCTGGGCCTCGCGGCAGTGGCAGTCGCCGCCGGCGGCTGCATCAACACCTTCTGGCGCACCGAAGCTCGCGCCTTGCGTCCCGCCGCCGCCGACAGCGTGACGTTGGTCCGAAGTCCGGTGAAGGCGCATCTGGCCGACGGCAGCACGGTGGTGTTTCGTCACGGCGCTTCCATCAGCGGCCGCCGGATCTCGGGCGCTGGCGAGGCATACGCCCTGCTCGGTGATATGCCGACGCCGCGGAGCTCCGTGCCAGTCGACAGCGTCGTTGGTCTCGAGACGTTCGAAGGAAAGGTGCTGCAGGCGCAGACGATCGCCGTGTCGACGGCGGCGACGATCGCCGGCGCGGCGGCGACCGTGGGTCTTCTCAAGGCGCTGTTCGGTTCGTGCCCAACGGTGTACGCGGACACCGGGACCGGCCCCGTGCTCGAGGCCGAGGGATTCTCGTACTCGATCGCGCCGCTCCTCGAGCACCGCGACATCGATCCGCTGCGCGCCAAGCCCGACGCTGACGGCACGTTGCGACTCGACCTGCGAAACGAGGCGCTCGAGACGCATTACCTGAATCACATCGAGCTCGCGTCGATCCGGCACGCCGCCGGCACGCGCGCCGTGCCGGATCAGAGCGGGCGGCCGGTCGTCGTGCAATCGCTACGGGCGCCCACGACGGCGACGGACCGTGCTGGCCGTGACATCCTTCAAACCGTCGCCCGCGCCGACGGCGAGCTGTTCTCCTCGGCGGCGTCCACTGTCGACGCGGCGATGCCGGGCGATCTGGATGATTGGATCGATCTCGAGGCGAGCGATCTTCCAGCAGGCGACTCGGTCGCTGTCGTGCTCCGGCTTCGAAACTCGCTCCTCAACACCGTGCTCCTCTACGATGCGATACTTGGTGGACGCGATGCACCGGACTGGCTGGCGGATGGTCTCGAGCATATCGCCACGGCCGTGGACCTCTCGACCTGGTATGTGCGCACGATGGGCATGCGCGCGAGCGTCGCTGGAATCGACGCCACTGCTGGACAAGCGGGCGCCGGCACCGCGCGGCTCGGCGACGTCGGCCCACTCGCCTTTCGCGACGTCGCGATCCTTCTGCCACGGCCGGAACGCGACGCGCGCACGGTGCGCATCCGGTTGCGCTTCGTCGCCGACAACTGGCGCATCGACCAGATCGCGGTCGCGGGCTCGGTGACAAGACCCGCCGTGAGCACCGTCGCGCTGAGTGACGTGGTCGTTCCGACTCCGCAATCTGGCGTCGGTCCGTCGCGCGACGCCGCGGCGCTCGCCGCGCTCAGCGAGACCGACGATCGGTACCTCGAAACGCGTCCCGGCCAGCGGATGACGCTCGAATTTCGGACGCAACCGCCGGCGCCGGTCGCCGGCGACAGCACCACCACGTACATGATCGTGTGGCAGGGCTGGTATCGCGAATGGATCCGCGGCAACTGGCTCTCCCAGCCCACCCGCACGACGCCTCTCGTCCTCGGCGACTCGACGGTGTACGAGGCCCTGCGGCGCTGGCGTGGTAAGCAGGCGGAATTCGAGCGCGCGTTCTATGCCTCGCGCGTGCCGGTGCGTTGAGGAGACCGTCATGAGACTATTCATAATATCGGAATCCGAGCGGCTCGACCGAGCGTCGATGGTCTCACGGGCGTCGGCCTTCCTGCTCGTCGCGATGGCACTCGCCGGCTGCAACTGGGGCACACGACCCCAGAAGTTCTCTCCAGCCCTGGGGCCGCGGGGTGCGCGCGTGGCGGTGCGTGTCACGAACGAACCGTCCGACCGGCTCGGCGAGTTGTTCGCGTCGGATTCAGTCGGCGTCACGATTCTGGACGACGACCGCCGCCTGACCCGGATCGCCTGGCAGCGCGTGGACGCGATGGACGTGAGCAAGGTCGGCGCAGAGTACGATCTCAGACATGGCGAACAGCCGAGCGCCGACAAGCGGCAGCGAATCGCCTTGCTCAGCCACTTCCCGCAGGGTCTGGGCGGTGACCTCCTG